>CAWVZQ010000283.1:0-4287 GCA_963934405.1 uncultured Opitutales bacterium
AGATGAAGTTTACGACTTCCTTGGTGTAGCGGGGGGTGAGCATTGGTTGGTCGACTGGAGACTCGATAACTTTTTCGTTCCTCAGGAGGGGTAAGGGCACCTCTTTGCGATTCATATCGTTCGAATATGGAACGCCGAAGTATGAATCGAAGCCCTGCTTGTGGGGCAGGAAACTCGGGTGATCGCCCACATGCCATTTGCCCACGCAGATGGTGGCGTAGTCCTTGGCCTTCAACGTTTCCGCTATTGTGGTTTCCTCCGGGTTCAATCCCTTTCTGTCGGCAGGAAACAAAACGCAGAGGTTCTCGTGGTTTACGTGCATGTTCACGCGTCTGGGATAGCATCCCGTAAGCAAACTGGATCGCGAGGGAGAGCACACGCTGCAGGTGGAGTAGAAACTCGTCAGGCGCATCCCCTCCTCCGCCATGCGATCGATATTGGGAGTCTTGATCTGCTTGGCGCCAAAGCATCCGAGATCGGCATAGCCGAGGTCGTCGCAGAAAATGACCACGAAATTGGGAGGCTTGCCCTCGGCGCTTACCACGATCGGCAGCAACCAAGCGAAACAGAATGAAAGGAACCGAATAATCTTCATGTAGAAGCCAAGATGAAATCAATTCACTTCAAGAATTCTTTACTAAGGGATGCGCACTCTTCGGCTGTTCTCTCGCCCTGCTTGATCACGAGGCGGTATTTTACGGACAAGGATTTACTCGGGGTGATCTCCGTCTTGAAGTAGGAACCGAAACGCCCGTAGTCGCGCTCGCTGTAGAAAGATGGTTTCGGGTTGGATGGATGATCCAGGTAGACGGTAAAGTAGCGATTCCCTCCAACTACGATGCTTTGCCCCTTCCATAGAAGATCTTTCATGTCCTTGTTGCCGGGCCAGTTCTTGGTTTTGCCTTCTGCATCCTTGCCGCCGTTCGGGCGAACATAGTAGGTTTTCTTACCCGTTTTTTCCGCCACCTCGTTGGAAGCGCGAAACTGAAAGCCGGCGTGCTGGGGGTCGCCGTCGAAGCCGACTTTGTCTTGTGTTGTGCTTAGATTGGATTCGAAGTCCACCTGCAGGGAACCGTCCTCACGGTGGGAAAAGGTGAGCTGACGTTGTTCGGTTGCGAAAACGGTTCCATCGTCGATCCGCCAAGCGATCTCGACTTTCTGGACTGCCTTGTCGCCACCTTCTTGGGAGATGATCTTCTCGTGAGTCTGGTAGCCTCGCTTGCAATGCCATGTGTCAATGCCGACTTTCTTGCCGTCCTTGTCTTGCGCGGAGCACTTGGAGAACCCAAAGTATATGCCGCGATGGTGGGTGAATTTTCCGCCGGGGCCCTTGGTGAGGAACTCTTTGCCATCGGACTGGTAGACGTGATGGAATGGCTTATAGGTACGTTCGCGGTCTTTTGGATCCATGCGCTCGTAAACGTAGCGGGCGATGTTCTTTCCGCTTTTTTGCAGGTCGACGTGTTTGCCAGGTTCGTCCTTCCATGAGAAACCCTTTTCTGCAAATGCCGAGGGCATGGCGTTGATACATAGGATCAAGATGAGGGAGACCGAAAGGGAAAGGGTTTTATTGCTCATGATTGTTGTTCTTGGGTTGTTATCGAAAAGGTGGTTCAGCAAATGCGGGGTTGCTCTCTTTTCCAAGCGTAATCTTGAGCTTCCTTGTTTTAAGATTTTAACGAAACTGCTCAAACGAAACTGGTCTTGCACTCAATTATCGTTAGTTTGAATTCTGTGATTTATAGATATCTACCGTTTTTCTCTCTTTCTTCCTTCGCGATTACGGCGTCCGCGCAAATAGACTTCCAAAAGGAGGTTTTGCCCATATTGCAGGATCGCTGCATCGAGTGCCACAAGGCGCCCTACGAGCAAAACGGGAAGTTGAAGGAACCCAAGGCAGGTCTCCGTCTGGACGGCGTAGTTCACATCCTTCATGGTAGCGACGACGGCAAGGTGATTGCCCCCAATCATCCTAGTGAGAGTCCTTTGTACAAACGAATTACGCTTCCATCGGACGACGACGACGTGATGCCGCCCAAGGGCGACCCTCTCACCACATCTCAGCAGGAAGTGGTTCGTAAGTGGATTGCCCAAGGTGTCGATTTCGGAACATGGGTAGGTGCGACCGACGGAACCGAAAAGTTTGCCGAGTTGGTTAAGGCTAAAGTTAAATATTCCCCTGCTCACCACAAGTTTTATGATGAGATGGCCAAGGGCTTGAAGCCACTATCCGAGGATGTTTTGAGGAGAGTTCGCGAAAGTACGGGAGCTCTGGTTCGCCCCATCGGGATCGGCAACCCCTTGCTAGATGTGCGTTTCCTCGCCGAGTCGGCAAGCTCCGGCGACGACGATCTCGTTAAACTTGCTCCTCTTCGTCAGCACCTTTGCAAGCTCGATCTTGCCCGCACCCAAGTGACGAGTGAATGTTTCGCGACTATTAAAACCTTTCCTCGCATTAGGCGCCTTGATCTGAGAGATACCCAGATCTCCGATGCCAATCTCGAGGGATTGGCGCAATTGAAGTACTTGAGTTATCTCAACTTGGGTGGAACTGAGGTTGGTGACGCAGGTCTTCGCAAACTGGTGAAGTGTAAGAGTCTGCGCGAAATCTACCTATGGAAGAGCTCTGCGACCAGTCAAGGCGCGGAAGCCCTCCGCAAACGAATCCCCGAGTTGAAAACTCGGATTTAAGGTAAGTTTATCCGCCGAACTTCCATAGGTGGGCGTCGGACCGTAGGTAGAGGGCGTTGCCCGAAATTGCGGGTGTGCATAGGATTGTTTCCTTGAGATCGACGGTGGAGACCACTTTCCCCTCGTCCCCGGTGAGGTCGACCACTTGTCCCAATCCATTTTCACTGAACACGTAGAAGTGGGTCTTGTTTGCGACGGGAGATCCGCTGAAAGGGCCTTTTAGACGAAGCCTCCAACCGAGTTCTCCGTTTGCTGGGTTGGCGGATGTAAGGACATTAGCCTTGTTCAGTACGTAAATCCTATTCCCCGAGACTACGGGGCTAGCCGTCCCTGGGGCTAGTTTGTTGGCTCGCCAAAGCTGGGTGTGAGAACGTCCGTCCTCGCGGGATTTGACTGCGGTGAGACCGTTGGAGGGAATGAACAAGTTGCCTCCCATTACGGTCGTCGAAGGAATTGTGGAAGCTCCTTCTGCGTAATTCCAGCGATCTTTTCCCGTTTTTGGTTCCACTACGAGCAAACCTTTGCCGGACTGGAGGACCGCGAGTTCTTCTCCCTTTGCGCCTTTCAGCACGGTAGGGGAGGTCCAGTTGGCTCCTTTGGGTCGAGATTTTCGCCACAGGGTCTTGCCAGTTCCAAGGTCAAGTCCCGCGGAAAAGGAGTCGGCATCGTTTTCCACTTGGGTGACGAAGACGCCATCGGCGATTACCGGTGAGGACGACATTCCCAAGCTGTTCGCCGCGTTCGGGTAGTCCAGGGTGAGCCCCCTGAGCCATTTGAGATTCCCATCCAGATCTAGGCAGAACACGTCGTTCGAGGAGAACTGGGCCACGACCACTTTGCCGTCACTCACTGCGGTAGGTGCGGCTACACAGGTCTTCTTGTGGCAAACGGTTCTTCCGGTAGCTTGAAATTGGCGTTCCCACAAGATTTCGCCGTTTTCGGTGTTTAAAGAGATGACATGGAGTCTTTCTTGTCGAGGTCCGCTGGATGCGGTCAGGAAGACCTTGTTCCCTACCACCACGGGACTGGAGAGACCTCTACCCGGAAGTGCCACCTTCCAAGCTATGCTTTCATTTCCGTCCAACTTGATGGGCAGGCCGGGTTCATTACCAAACCCGTTGCCCGCAGAACCGCGAAAGGAGGTCCAGTCAGCGTTGGCTAAGGAAAGGGTTAGGATTAAGATAATGTAAATCGTAAAAAGGTTTTTCATAGTTTCTTATTTTGAGGGTCAGCGCTTTGTGGCGGGAGCCGTAGGAGTGGGCAATCTATTTCCGGCGAGTACTGCGGTGCCCGATGCATCAGTTAAGCGAAGCTGAAACTCCCACTGCTTCGTCCAGCTTTGTTCTTGTTCGTTTTGGCAAAATTTAACGAGGATTTCGTTTTTCCCTTTCTTGAGTTTGGCCGAGAAGACGTACTGATCGATCCGCTGTCCTCGATGATATTCGTCACGGGCGAAGAGAAGCTTTCCATTGAGCCAGACCTTCCATGCATTCTTGCAACCTAGTCGGAATTGCAACTCGCGAGCCTCGGAAAGTTGAAAGGTGTTGTGGGCGTAGGCCACGACTTGCTTCAGTTCTCCGTATTCTAGATTAATGT
>CAWVZQ010000284.1:0-4273 GCA_963934405.1 uncultured Opitutales bacterium
ATCCACTCGCGGGCAATCGGCGACCAACTGTTGAGCTCGCCGAGCAAATCGTCGGCGCTCACGTCCTCGGTCTCGGCTAGACGCCAACGTCCCGACTCGATCGTATCAGTGACTTCCATCTTTTTGAGCCAGTCCTTTTTCTCCTGCCCTTTGCCCGTCAAATAAATGGCCCGGCGCGGCAAGGTGGCGATCAGCACCTGTGCAGCGGTCGGGCTCAAGAGCTTGCCACCGTACACACCACCCAGTTGCTGGTTCACGAAGCTACCATCGGCTTTGCGGGTGAGGGCATAGTACCAACGCAATTCCTTGAGAAACGCGGTCACCAGTTCCGGACCACCGCAATTGGCCCCCAATGGATCCCAGAAATAGCTGTAGGAATTACCGGAATGGCCATACTCACAGGTACTGTAGAGCGAAGCGGTCAGCTTGGAGAAAAAGCGACTGGCAGGACGGTTCCCTTCTACCCGGAAAGCGATCGCGGCAAGGCCGTTCTTGCCGTTACCCGACATACCGTTTCGCCCGTTGGCGTTCATCTCGAGACTGGGACGGTGATAACCGTAACCAATCGATCCCTTGTCGATGAATTGTTGAAAGAAGCGACTGGAACGGGATATGGCGTCATCGACCTCGGAATGTTCGACGCCGCACTTCCTCGAGAGCAACAAGGAAAGGTAGCATGGTAGCCCGGCCTGGTTCAAGGCGCCGTAGCCGGGCAAGCCACCATGCAACTTGCCCCCGTTCTGGCTTGTCCAGGCAAAGCCATGGCCCCAAGTACCTCCTCCGCTTTGTCCCATGGCCGTCTTGATGGCGTATTCGCGGATCGCGGGCAGGACGTACTCGTCCCCCGAGGCAAGGAAGTATTCGGTCAGCAGGAGGTTGTGAAAACCGGAGCTCCAGGATTGCTTGCCCCCGATTTCCACACTGATCTTGAGCTCGGGGCTAGCCCACTTCTCGTTATGTAAATACTCCCGTACCAAGGCCAGGTGCTCTTTCTCGCCGGTGGCCAGCAGAGCGAGCGCGGTGGCCCCGAGACGCCCCATGTCCTTGCTCTCCACGATCACCTTGAGTGCATCCTTTAAAATCAGCTTGGTCTTGGTGCATTTCCAGGGTGCGACGTCACTGTAACTGCCCATCACGCGGAGCTGCAATGCCACCGTCTCCTGCGTGCCCTTGCGGGGGTTCGCGTCCTTGACCGGACGCCACCGCAGGAGCTTCAGGATACCTTTGTTCTCCGTGCTCTCCGCCTCATCGATGGCCCACCCCAAGGCCATGCGGGCATCACTGGTGAAAGGTTCTTCGCCGATCCCGAGGATAACGTCACCGATCTCGAGGACACCTTCCGCCGCCGAACCTTCCTCCACCTCGGTGACGAGGATTTGGCGGGCATCCGTGGTCATGAAGTTATCGGCCGCGTAGATCCATCCATTGGCACCGGTCGGTCCGAGATGAAACACCGCCGACCGCTCGAAATCAATTGTCTTGGTCAGATCGGGAACCTGCTCCTCGGCCACCGCCAAGAACCCACTACTTGGCCAAACGAGACAGACAATCAAAGCAAGCCATTGGAATCGTGGACCAAACATCGTTTTGGCTGTTATTAAATAGATCCGTGCTGGATGCGTTAGTGGAGAACGCCTATCCCCTAGCCCATGAATTGCTTGATCGAGCCCAACTGATCAAACTTCTTGCGGGACATTTCGAGATCCAGATCCCCGTAGTGCTTGATCGGATTGCCATGGGCGTTGAGCAAGGTGGTGTACAAGTTGCCCAAGGTCTTGTGCCCTTCGTTCCCAAGGTAAGGCAAGCGAACGTAGCGACCCGACATATCAAGGTTGCAGTTGGATCCGGACATAATCAGGAACGGGGCCTCCGAGCCCACGCCATGGTGAGTTTCTCCATTCTCCGGAAAGTACATGATCATCGTGTTGTCGAACATCGTTCCCTTGCCTTCGGGGACCTGCTTGAGTCTTTCGATGATCGTATTGACCTGATTCACGTGACTGATTCGGATCTGCTCCCTCGTCTTCCAGGCGGGCACACCTCCAAAGGCTTCGTCATGACCCAAGGGGTGGATACCGACTCGGTCGGTTTCATTTCCGGGCAGCCCCGTGACGGGAGTACCCAGGTCGTCAATTGTGTAGGTCACGACATTAGTCAGGTCGGCTTTCAAGGCAGCGATCAGAACGTCGGTCATGGCTGCTTGTTTTTCCGGGGTGCTCGCATTGGGACCACCGTTTGCATGGACCGGATCAAGTTCGGGAAGGTGCTTGGCAAGCGAACCGGAAATCTTGATCAGCTTCTCGTTGCGTTCACGAATCGATTCAATCGATTGAACGTGCTTTTCTTGGCGCTTCCTTTCATTACCCCGCACAACACTGGTCTTCAGGCCCTCCTTGCTCTGCAAAAACGAAAGCATGTCGTTGTCCGAATTCACTGCCTCCGGATTGAGCACGGACTTGAACAGTTCGCTTCGGGCAGTGTCCGGATCTGCGTAACAATAGTTGCGCGTTTGGGGGGCGGGTGCCGAGTAACCGTCGACGATACCTGTTCGGCCGCCCGCAAAGGACAACTCGACGTGCCCGAAAGGCGAAGGGAAGAGCTTGGCCAATTCAAAATCGATCGTTGTGCGCTTGATGGCGCTGAGGGTGTTCCGGTTTGATTTGAAGCACCCCATGACCGACGAGAAGGACCAATGGACGTTTTCACTCATCTTGGCCGACAGTCCTTGAAGAATGGTCATGTGCTCCTTGTGGGCATCCAGTCCGTGCAACCACTTGGGAAGCTCGCGCTTATCAAGGGCGACTTCCAAAGGTTCCTTCTTTTCTTCAAGAGCCTTCTCCTTGTCGGAAAAATCGAGAAGAGCAATTTCAGCGGGCCGGATCCCGCTCGACTTCCGGATGAAGATGAAACGCTTTGGGAGTTTGCCCAGAGGAGGTTCTGCGAACAAACTGGAGGGCATGCACAGGGCGCCGGCGCCGAGGCTGGAGAATTTGAGAAAGTCCCTTCTAGTTGTCATGAGCTTGTTCCTTGATTGGCTTACGGTACACAAATGAGTCGGAAGTTAAAAGGGAAACTATAAGAGCATCGAAACTGCCTCCGCTTCGAACGTAGGCGTCTTCGGCATCGATCAGGGTCTTCGAATCAGAGAGGCTCTCGTTACGTCCCATGAAATAGCGAAAGGCATGTCGGATGATGGACTGGCGGACCCGTCTCGATTTCCCCAGGCGTTCGGCCAAGTCGATGGCATCCTTGACCTCCCCGTCGAGCTTTGGATCGCCACTCCCCTTGAGATAACCAGTGGCATCCACCGGGAGGGTTTTGTAAACGTCTCTCAGATCCAGAAGATGGTTACGGTTGGGAGCCTTGTCGGGATTCTTCTTTACGAGATTCTCCGGACTTTCCAACGATTCCTCCCTTCGGAAGCGCCCAAAATCGTCATAGGCTTCGAAGGGATATCCGAGCGGATTCATGTGGTCGTGACACTTCCAGCAGTAGGTAGTCTCGGTCGCGACTACCAATCGGTCACGCAAGGTCTTGTGGTGGTCTTCCGGGATGACGGCATCCACCGTTATTGGAATGTCGGGAATGGTTCCGGCGAGAAGCTTTTCACGAATGAACTTTCCCCGTATGACCGGATCGGTTTCGGTATTCTGAGCATGAGCGATGAGCCATGCGGGGTGGGTAAGAAGGCCCTTCCGGTTGGGGACTTTGCCAGGCTGAACGGTTGCGTAGTCCCAGTTGATCAAGGGATAATTGAAAAAGCTCGAAACGTTTTCACCGGGCATGAAGTCGCTCCCGTATCCACGATACATGTCGAAGGGAGCCGCTTCCTTTTGTCCCTTGTCCAGCCGGGCGGTGATGCTGGTCATTGATTTCTTGAACAACTGCAAGCCCGTGCCCGAACGGTTTCCGGACTTCAGGTTGTCCGGGTTGATGGAGCGCATCTTGACCTCCCTGAGAAACTCCTTGTGCTTGCCGAGCTCATCCAAGTCGAAGTTCTTCCAATCGGTATCCTTGAAGTACTCGTAGATGCGCTTGATCCGGTCGGAAGCGGCTTGCATGCGCTCGTTGTCGCCGTCGTGAAAGACGTAGAATTTTTCCGTAGTGAGCAGTTCTTCAAAAACGTTCTGGTCCTTCTCAAGAAAGTAGGCGACGAGTTGATCGGCTTCACCAAGCAAGCGGGCGGTGGCCGAACCCAGGCGGTCCAAGCCAAAGCGTTTCTCGTCCTTGAAAATAGTTATGGCCTTGGGGTAGCCGAAGAACTCCCGGAAAA
>CAWVZQ010000285.1:0-4259 GCA_963934405.1 uncultured Opitutales bacterium
TCCATAGTGCTTATGACGATCTCTTGATCGATCTTTTCAAAACCTTTGGGAGGCTTCTGGGCGTTAACTTGCAACCCAACTACTGCAAGTAGGGCGGAGGAACAGAGGAATGATGATAGGTTCATAGCGAAAAGGTCTGATACCGAAGGGAATTAATTAAACATGCAATAGAGAACACAAAGGTTTTTTATAAAAACCATGGAGGGCGTTAAGTCTATTCCCATCACGGCCAATGGAAACTTTCCGGTAAATAAGGCTCGCAGAAAAGGAACAATCTTTACATGTGAGGTGATATGAAAACCAAAAGTATTTCGACATTCCTCACCCTTGCTGCGGTTGCACTCCATCCAGTCGCATCATCCGCCGAAAAGCGTCCGAATATCTTATTCGTGTTTAGCGACGACCATGCGCCTCACGCGATAGGCGCTTACGAAGGTTGGCTAAAATCCGTCAACCCCACCCCTAACATAGATAAACTCGCCGCTCAAGGAATGCTCTTTGAGAACAGTTTCTGCACGAATTCGATCTGCGGCCCTAGTCGCGCCGTCATCCAAACCGGCAAGCACAGTCACAAGAACGGATTCATGAACAACGGGAACACCTTCGACTGGAATCAGCAAACTTTTCCTAAACTCCTTCAGAAAGCGGGCTACCAGACAGCCATTTACGGCAAAAGCCACCTCCGCGGTAATCCCAAAGGCTTTGACGACTGGGCGGTCCTGCCGGGCCAAGGTCTTTACTACAATCCCGACATGATTTTTCCAGACGGCAAACGTCGCATCGACGGTTATTGCACCGACGTCGTCACCGATCTCGCTGTCGATTGGCTCAAGAACAAGCGCAAGGGCGACAAACCCTTCATGCTCATGGTTCAGCACAAGGCACCTCACCGTAATTGGATGCCGGCTACGCGACACCTTGCCCTTTACGACGACATAGAAATTCCCGAAGCCCCCACCCTCTTCGACAAATGGGAAGACAACGCCCCACCCGCTCGCCACCAAGAACTGGAAGTCGATCGACACATGGACCTCAACTACGACCTTTTCGTCGATCTCACACCCGACTACGCCCAACCTGCCTCGCAAAAGCGTCAAGACCGTTCGGCATGGTTCAACATGAAGCGCATGAACCCCGAACAATTAAAGAAGTGGCGAGATGCGTATGGCCCGAAAGACGCCGCCTTCCACAAGGCGGACCTAAAGGGGAAGGATCTTGTACGCTGGAAATTTCAGCGATATGCCAAAAACTACCTTAGGTGCGTAAAAGGCGTAGACGAAAGCCTTGGTCGACTTCAGAAAACTCTTAGCGAGCTTAAATTGGACGACAACACCGTTGTCATCTATTGCTCGGACCAAGGTTTCTACATCGGAGACCACGGTTGGTACGACAAACGATGGATGTATGATGAATCTCTCAAGATGCCATTCGTCGTAAAGTGGCCTGGCGTGACAAAAGCAGGTTCACGCGACAAACACCTTGTCCAGAACCTCGATTACGCAGAGACGTTCCTAGAAATGGCAGGGGCACCCACCCCCAATGACATGCAGGGCAAGTCGCTTGTCCCGCTTCTTAAGGGAGAATCACCCAAGGACTGGCGCAAGGGCATATATTATCATTACTATGAGTACCCCAGCGTTCATATGGTACCCAGACATTACGGCATCCGAACTTCTCGCTACAAGCTCATGAAATTCTACCAATTCGACGAGTGGGAGTTCTACGACTTAAATAAAGATCCCGATGAACTGACAAATCTTTACGGCGACGCAACCCAAGCAAAAAAAATAAAGAGAACCAAGGCCCAGCTCGAAAAACTCCGTAAGCACTACGAGGACGACTCCGACGTCAAGGTCATGCCCAAGGAGTGGCAAAACAAGGTCCGTCCGTCGAAGGGCTGATTTGGCCCGCAAACACTTCTTTAATTTTTAACTGCAGGGGAAATTTGGCTTCCAATCCCTTACCTCGCTATATAAGGAAACCAGAATTGATCCTGAAATTGATTTTTCGGAAATGCCCATTAGAATTAATTACTAAACCCTCAGAGGAAACATGACGAACATAAGCAAATGCCCGGTATTGGGCGGATCTCACAGACACACGGCTGTTGGTGCCACGGCAAATCAGCACTGGTGGCCAAATCAGTTAAACCTGAAGCTTCTCCATCAGAATTCTTCCCTCTGTGACCCCATGGGGAAAGAGTTCAACTACGCCGAAGAGTTCAAGGACCTCGACCTAGATGCCCTCAAGGCAGATATCGATGCCTTGATGACTACCTCACAAGACTGGTGGCCTGCCGACTATGGCCATTACGGACCTTTCTTCATTCGGATGGCGTGGCACAGCGCGGGCACATATCGTATTGGCGACGGTCGTGGCGGTGCAACCTCAGGTACGCTGCGCTTTGCTCCACTCAACAGTTGGCCCGACAACGGAAACCTAGACAAGGCGCGCCGATTGCTTTGGCCGATCAAACAAAAGTACGGTTCCAAGCTATCTTGGGCCGATCTTATGGTCTTCACCGGGAACTGCGCCCTAGAATCAATGGGATTCAAGACATATGGTTTTGCCGGCGGCCGCGAGGATGTCTGGGAACCAGAAGAGGACATTTACTGGGGGCCCGAGACCGAGTGGCTCGGAGACGAACGCTACAGCGGCGACAGAGAACTCGATGAGCCTTTAGGAGCCGTGCAAATGGGCCTGATATACGTTAACCCACAGGGGCCTAATGGAAACCCCGATCCAATCGCTTCGGCGCGAGACATTAGGGAAACTTTTGGCCGCATGGCGATGAACGACGAGGAAACTGTTGCCCTAATCGCAGGCGGACATACGTTCGGAAAGGCTCATGGAGCTGCCGATCCGGATCAATATGTAGGTCCCGAACCCGAAGGCGCCACAATCGAAGAGCAAGGCCTCGGTTGGAAAAACTCATTTGGCAGCGGCAAAGGAGGCGATACGATAACTAGTGGACTAGAGGGTGCATGGACCACAGAACCAGCTAAATGGGACAACAATTATTTCGACAACCTGTTTGGCTACGAGTGGGAACTTGGGCAAAGTCCTGCAGGAGCTGCGCAATGGTCACCAAAGGAATCTTCGGCAAAGGATACGGTTCCAGATGCTCACGACCCATCGAAGAAGCACGCCCCCATGATGTTCACTACGGATCTCGCTCTAAAGGAAGATCCGATCTACGGGCCAATCTCGAAGCGTTTCCACGAGAACCCGGAGCAATTCGCAGACGCCTTCGCCAAGGCTTGGTACAAACTCACGCATCGCGACATGGGCCCTGTCTCCAGATGTCTCGGTCCCTTGGTTCCGGCCGAGCCTCAACTATGGCAAGACCCAGTCCCCGATGCCACTCATGAACTTGTTGGGGAACAAGACATCGCCGACATCAAGGGCAAGATTCTCGCATCAGGATTGTCTGTATCGCAATTGATCTCGACCGCATGGGCGTCGGCAGCAACGTTTCGCGGCACAGACAAACGCGGTGGGGCCAACGGAGCGCGCATTCGTCTCGCACCACAGAAAGACTGGGAAGTAAACCAGCCGCCCGAACTGGACAAGGTTCTTAAGGCTCTGGAGGAAGTTCAAAAGGATTTCAACGACTCGCAGTCCGACGGCAAGAAAGTATCGCTCGCAGACATTATCGTTCTCGGAGGGTGTGCAGCCGTCGAAGACGCTGCTAAAAAAGCTGGGCACAACGTACAGGTTCCCTTTTCACCCGGCCGAACGGACGCATCTCAAGACCAAACCGACATAGACTCGTTTGCCGTACTAGAACCTAAAGTAGACGGGTTTCGCAACCACCATGGAAAAGAACAGTCGAGATCCGCGGAGGAACTGTTGGTGGATCGGGCGCACATGCTAACGCTGACAGCTCCTGAGTTGACGGTTCTCGTCGGTGGCTTACGCGTTTTGAATGCAAATGTAGGACAGTCAGAACTTGGCGTCTTCACCAACCGACCCGAAACTTTGACGAACGATTTCTTCGTAAACTTGTTAGCGATGAATACGGATTGGAAAAAGTCCTCCCGCTGCGAGCATTTTTTCGAGGGACGAGATCAGGAAACAGGCGAGATAAAGTGGACAGGGAGTGCCGTCGATCTAGTATTTGGGTCGAACTCTCAACTCCGAGCCATCGCCGAGGTCTATGCATGTGACGATTCGCAGCAGGCCTTTGTGAATGACTTTATTGCCGCTTGGGACAAGGTGATGAATCTTGATCGCTTTGACCTTGATGGATCATAGGG
>CAWVZQ010000286.1:0-4247 GCA_963934405.1 uncultured Opitutales bacterium
AAATGTCCTCGCGGGTCCAGTGCCAACCTAGACTTTCCGACCAGAACCAGATGCCATCATCATTGGTTCTTGCTTTTTCTCCTGGGAAAAGCCAACCGTGGTAGGGATGATAGATCCAAGTTTTGGAAGACACGTGGAACTGCCCAAGCCACGGGCTTTGACGCCAGAAATAGCCAAGATCATAAGCATCGAGAGTATATGAAAGGCTATCAGGATCACTTTCAAAAGTGACAGTAAGGTTCAGGTCGCTCGTAACAGTGACAGTTTGCACAGCTGAGACGGAAGATTCAAAAGTCGTGCCTGACCAATGAGAGAGCTCGTAGTCTTGGATGGGAATGGCTGTGAGCGTAACGGTTTCTCCGTGCTCGAAGGAACCAACGCCCGAAACATTTCCCGACCCAACGGGAGTTGCAGTAACATGGACCTTATAACGGATTTTCTCAAAGTTGGCCGTGACGGTGCGATCAGAGATCATTGATACGATGGTTGCGGGAGAGTTGGCGTCGGCTACGCCAGACCCACTCCAGTGAGTGAAGGTATAGCCTGTGACAGGCGTTACGGTGACGGTGGCGCCGGTCCCATAGTCATATATTCCGTCACCGGTAAGCGTTGCGATTCCGTTCGGATTGCTCCGGAGGGAAAGGCGGTGCTTGGATAATGAAAAGTTGGCGATGACGGTTTGAGATGAAGTCACGGTTACCGTGGTGGAACTAGCGTTCAAGTCGGCTATGCCTACACCCGTCCAACCTGTGAAGAAGTAACCGGTGGCGGGCGTAGTGGCGATAGTAGCGGTTTGGCCGTCAGAGAAACTTTCTCCGCCAATGGCGAAACCTCCTGCACTAGGCTCAGTCGTTACGGAGAGGACATGGGATACAGGCTCAAAATTGGCCGTGACGTGTTGGTCGCGAGTCATGGAGATGACTGTTGAGGAAAGCTTGGGATCCTTCACCCCGGGACCGCTCCAGCTTGAGAAAACATAGCCGTCGACTGGCGTTGCGATAACATTGGCATCGACCCCGTAGTCGAAGGATCCACCACCCCAAACGCTGCCACCCGATCCCGCATTTATCGTCAAGGTATGTTTATCCAAGGCAAAGAGAGCCTTCAGAACATAGGTGGCATCGACCGAGAGCGAAGTGGAGGCATTTGCGGTATCTGCAACCAGTCCTGTGGAGTCGATGACGTTGATAACGTTCCCCATTCCCGAATGGTTACCGCAATAGTAGAAAAGGGTGGATGGAGTGTTGCCATCCAAGATGATGCTCACCGTCCCGCTTTCGTAACGAGAATTTGTAACTCCAGTGGTGTATTCGCCTAAGGAGGAGTTGCCTCCGTCCGACGAATCCTCGCTGAAATAAAAGGGATGCCCGATGGTAGTGGTGCCATCCAAGTTGAATTGATAGGCGTTGCCGCGCACGAGAGTTAGCGGAGGGTTCTCCTTTCCGTTGACGTACAATGCGGTGGCGGAGGCATCGTATTGGCGGATGGCTGCGGTGACGTGAAAATCCAAGGTGCCGTTGATTTCCCAATTGACGAAGGAGTAACCGCTTTCTGGAGTGGCGGTAATGGCCCCCCCCTGGCCGAGAGTATAGTTGCCCTCACCGGAAACGAAACCACCGGAGGACGCATCAAGCTCGAGTTCGTAAACGTGAGGATCGAAATGAGCGGTTGCATTGACGTCTGAGCTTTGGTCGATGGTAACGCTGGCAAGGTTCTCGGAAAGAGGGAAAGAAAGTGAGCCTCCGGAAACGCTCCATCCCAAGAATTTGTATCCGGAGGTTGCCATGACAGTGAGGGGAACGCTGGCGTTCACTTCATAGGTGCCGCCGCCGCCAGTGGATCCAGAACCCACGGGATTTGCGAAAGTTTGCAGGACGTATTTGTTTGCGGGGATGAGAGCGAAGTTGGCCGTGACGTTTCGGTCATGTGTCAGCAAAACGGTAGTTGATGAAGAGTTGGCATCCGCTATTTCGGCTCCAGTCCAATTGGTGAAATAATAGCCTGCATCGGGATTGGCAGTGATAGGGGCATGGAATCCGTAGGCGTAGTTGCCACCTTCGGAAACGGTGCCGCCGGCGGCCGCTACTACCATAAGCCGGTGGACATCTGCTTCGAAGTTAGCCGTAATATTGGCATCCGCGGTCAAAGTTAGCGATGTAGATGCAGAGCTCGCATCTTCCACGGCGGTTCCACTCCAGTTGGCGAAATGGTAGCCGACCGATGCATTTGCCTTTATGGAAACAGCAACTCCGTAATCGTAGGTATTGCCACCGGAGACGGAACCTCCCTCGCTCGTATTTAAAGTAAGAAGACATCTATTAATCACGAACCTCGCGGTCACGTTACGATCCGTCGTCATTAACACGGTGGTCGTTGGAGAAGAGGAATCGTTCGTCCCGGCTCCCATCCAAGAGACGAAATGATGTCCGGGAGTGGGATTGGCCGTAATGGAAGCCGAGGAGTTGTATTCGTAGGCACCGCTGCCGGCAACAGAACCTCCGATTCCTGCGTTAACGTTGAGGACGTACTTGTTAATAACGAAATTGGCGGTCACGTTCCGATCCTTTGTCATGGACAACGTGGTGAGAGAGGCGTTGAGGTCGGCAATGCCAGCGCCTGTCCAGTGGACGAAGGAGTAACCCGCAAGAGGGGTGGCGGCAATGGTGGCTTGAGCTCCATAGTTGCGAATGCCAGCGCCAACCGCGCTTCCGCCAAATCCGGAATGTATCGCAAGATTGTAGAACTTGAGGATAAAGGTAGCGGTAAGGTTCCGATCCTTCGTCATGGAGACGGTAGTGTTCGCGGAAGAATTATCAGTAACCCCTGAACCGGTCCAGTAATCGAAGTGGTAACCCGTGGCGGGGATAGCCGTAATTGGAACGCTGGAATTGTAGTCGAAGATGCCCGTACCGGAAACGGAACCTCCCAGATTGGCATCCAGCAAAAGTTCGTGCGTCTGCACCTTGAATTTCGCAGTTACAAAACGAGCTTGTGTCATGGAAACGCTTGTTTGGGCAAGATTCGGATTGGCCACGCCATCTCCAATCCAGTGATCGAAGGCATACCCAACCTCCGGAATGGCATGTATGACGACATCACTATCATGGGCATAGTTCCCTCCCCCCGTGACGTCACCTCCTAATGATGCATTCACCTCTAGCTTCGGTGTTGTTAGGTCGTGCAACTTGAGAAACTGTGCCTCAAAGGGCGCGGTTGCCCATGTTCCGTCGTTATTCGGGACGGGATTAAGTATAACGAATATACCGTTTTCCAACAAATCTTGGCCCGAACGAACTTCCGACCAAAGAAAGGTGTCTTGGTCATTGTCCAGAAAGGCGGCCAAGTTGGAGAGGTTGTAGAGATGATCTTGCTCAATGCAGAGCAGGGTTTCGTCTCCTTCAGGGCTCAGATCGAAGGTTCCCGATTGCTGGTTGTCGCGGTCGAGGTTAACGAAAGCCAACACGATGTCGGAATTCTCGGGGGAGGATTCTGATTGGTCCCATTTGGCAACAGCATGAATCTTCGCATGCACTGCGTTGGTCGATAGTTCGTTGAGGAAATAGCGGTGCGAGGAACGGAGTGCTGGGCTGGCGGCGCGAGCTCGTCCGATACTAGCGTAGGCTTTGTACAACTGATCCAAACCGAAATCGTTGTTGTCCCATATGGGTTGCATCGAATTGTAGCGCTTGAAGTGGGAAATCTGCTTGCCGAAATTGGTTTCGTAATGGTTGAAGCCATAAGTTCGAGAAATACCTAGTTCTTGCCCCATGAAAGACATCGGGATGCCGTCGTTGGCGCTGATTGCGGCGTACCGTATGAATGCTTGCCATGGATCTTCATAATTCTCCTCGTCGTGCGAGACGCTATTCAGCAAAATAAGGCTGTGACCATAGGCCGCCCGGCGGTTATCGATGGCTTCGCGGTAACTGCCCGGACTGGTTGCGGATTGCAGGGAGAAGAGCAGGTTTTCGTTGAGGACGTCGAAGTGGCGACTCGAGCGATAAGTGACCGCTCCGCCGTCCAGGGCCTCCGACATAAAAACGAAACTCCACTTCCGTGAGCGGGCAACGTTTATGACGTATTCCCAAAGTTGGGGAGGAAGGCCTTGGCCGAAGTCGGCCCTCAAACCATCGATGCCCGTTTGCGATTGAACAGCCGCGGTCTGCCCTGCGGACAAGCCCGTCTTCTCAAGCCAGTAGGGAACATAGGAGGCGAAGTACTTCCAAGTCCTGCGTGTCTGGTCGTTC
>CAWVZQ010000287.1:0-4240 GCA_963934405.1 uncultured Opitutales bacterium
TTCCATTTACGACAACGGATTGGGCGACGTGGGGCCAGTCTTAACCATTATTTCGGAGCAGACTACGACTGCGGCGGCGACCATGCCATTCCAATATGAGATTCAAACCAACAGACTTGCCGATTCCTTTGAGCTTTTAAACGCACCGGGATGGTTAAGTCTAAACCCCATTACGGGAATACTATCCGGAACTCCAACAACGTCCGGTACGGAAGACGTCACCTTGATTGCGTCGAACTCACTTGCCTCGAACATCATGAGCTTGGCTATCCAAGTTAAAGATTATTCCCTGTTTGCTTACTCAATGGATGTGTCGCCTGAAACCAATGCGACAAGCCCTCTCTTGGACCAAAAGGTATTGGTAACCCTAAGCGAAAAAAACTTTTCGCTTGGGAATCTCGGATTCCACCACGATCAACTAAAAGTAGATGCCTCGGATTTACGATTTCTCAGCCAATACGGAAAACTACTTTCATACGATATCTTAAAATGGAATGCATCGGGCGAGTCCTCGGTCAGGGTTCAGGTGCCATCGCTCAGCTCAGGTGACAAAATAGTCATGCGTTGGGGTAACCCCTCTGCCCTTGCCCCAAGCTCCCCAACAATTGGAACGAATTGGTTAGGCGAAATAACTTTCTCCAATTTCCAAGGACCTCCGACTTTAGTGGCTTCGACAACCCTCTACGGGAAGCTAGGAGTTCCTTTTTCCCAAAAGCTGGAATACAGGGGAACTGATCCAATAATTTTTTCAGCTTTGGGTTTACCACCCGGCCTTAGCTTAAATGTAGCCACCGGAGAAATAAGCGGTATTCCACTGACTTCCGGCGAGGCCAGTATAACCGTAGAAGTCAACGGCCAAACCGTTTCGGGTGTTTCTGCCGCCAAAACGGAAACATTCTCAATCAAAGTCAGCAACCCCGAGGCGTTCCCGTTCAAACTCAGCTTAGTCATTTCGGGTTATGATGGAAACTCTTCTCTAACCGACTTTCCCGTGTTGGTGGAATTGCATTCCGGAATAACCAACTTTTCTTACGACTCTTTTCGTTCACCCACCGGAGCAGATCTCCGTTTTTATTCTCCCATCGGAAGGGAATTGGCGTACGAAATCGAAAACTGGGATAGCTCCGGTCATTCACGAATCTGGGTCCAGGTTCCATCCGTTTCCGACAAAAACACCACTTTCAACGCAGCATGGGGAAATCCCCTCGCCATCACCCCGCCGACCTATGCAACCGATGGATCGACATGGTCGAATGGCTTTAGCGGCACTTGGCACTTCAGTGAGCTACAATTGGGAAAGTTCCTCGACTCGTCGCCCACGGGTAGCCATGCAACCAACAATGGATCCAAGATTACTACGAACGGAATAATTGGTCCCGCCGCCGACATCAATGGCTCGAATATACAAGTCCCCTACAGCCCTGAACTAAACCCAACGATGTTCTCCGTAAGCGCTTGGGTGAAAGAGTCACCACCAAGCTCAGCCGGGGTAAATGGCTTCCTTGGCTTCGGATACCATCAACCACCGAACAACAACTATTTCAACGACATCAACACCTTGCTTGCCTTACCTGCCTTGGGACCGGGAACCATGGTTCTCGGAGAACCAAACAATCCGGCCGCGACAGGATTCTTTTTTGATGGCGACGCGGATTTCCAGAACGCAGGAATCGGAATAACTCAAGCAGACCAATATATGGACCTTTGGCTGGCCGACTTCAACGCTCCCGAAGATGGCGACTATTTGTTCCGAATGGACCAGAAGGACGACTTCACTTCCATATGGCTCGACCTTGACCAAGACGGTTTATTTGAAACGAGCGGTAGCAACGGTTCCGAAAGACTGGGTGGAAACGGAAACTTCACTTCTCCAAACATTCCCCTAACTGCAGGACAAACCTATAAGATCGCACTAGCCCACGGCGAAGGTGGCGGAGCGTCAAAATTCAGGGCATGGGTACAAACGCCATCCCTGTCCATGCGGGTCATCAAGCCTCTCGAAGTTGCCCAAAACGGCCTGTTTACAATCGACCCCCGCTTTCTTGAAAAAACCATTTTTTCCAATCGGGACACAACTTCCGATAGTGGATATGCTTTAACTTCGCAAAATGGGAAATTTAAATTCGTCTCGAATCCCGGCAACCATTCAGTTCCGGACTCCAACCAGACGAACGGGATTTGGCATCACTTGGGAATCTCTTACGACGGATTTAACAAGCGCTTATTCCTAGACGGCATTATTGCCGGCGAAAGCTCTGCCGTTATAACTCCCAACGATAACACGAATCTCACAATCGGGACAAACATCACGGGGCTTCTCGATGAGATGAGAATATCCGGCACTGCCAGGACGGGTGATTGGTTTCACGCATCTCACGACAACCAAAGAGCCTCGTCGGACTTCCTGACCTATGGAACCGTAACTAGCCCAAGAATAATCCTAAGTGATCTGAGCGTCACCACAATTGCCCAAGAGGCATTCGACTATAACGTCACTGCCTTGGACTCGCCTTCGTCTTACGCAGCCTTCAACCTGCCGAACGGCCTTCTGTTCAGTTCGACGACCGGACGGATCTCGGGAACTCCAACGACCGCAGGGCTTTTCCCTGTTTCGCTAATGGCTTTCTATTCAGACGACGACGGCAATATTACGGACTCAGACTCCTTACCCGACGTCATAGGTTCCACCGACTCCACTAAACCGAGCGAGCAATTCATCCTTCAACTTACCGTGACCCCTACGGCACCCGTAACCGCCACTACGGAAGCTTCACTCGTAAGCGCTAATTCCGCATCCTTCAACGGGAACGTAATAAGCGATGGAGGCGACCCACCCACCGTAAGAATTTATTATGGGACTCAAGACGGCGGGTTTGATCCTTCTGCTTGGCCGAATATGCTCGAGATCGGCAAAAAGGGGCAAGGTACTTTCGGGCACGTAATTGGCGGACTTATTCCCGAAGTCACTTATCATTATCGCGTGCGAGCCTTCAACTCCGCCGCTCCTGTCGGCGTATGGGGCACCGGCACTTTTGTTCCCGGAGCCAAGGCGACCGCCAGCATCGAAATAACGGGTGACCCTAATGAAGGACCACCCCGAAACGGTCTCATCGGCGAATGGCTATTCGACGGAGACAACGCCAACGACACCTCCGGAAACGGTTACGACGGGAACTCTTCAGCCAACGTTACTTACAGTGCCAGCACGCCTTGGGGAACAGGAAAGTCCGTAAACCTCAACAACAACTCCTACATCACCGTTGACGATGGCACGGTCGACCAAAGCGTCTTCGATTTGGACACCTTGAGCATTTCTTTCTGGGCCAAGGAATGGCCCTCCAATGGATGGGGTGCTTACGTCGCGAAGCGTGGAGACGGCGGACAAGGTTATCAAATTCGAAGAAACGGAGGCGATCCATCCAAACTATCTTGGACACTACGTGGACCTGGAAACGACGATTGGAATGCAGTCGTCAATGATTCCGGACAGTTCAACAAATGGGTTCACGTCTTGGCTGCCTTCGGAGGCGGAACCAGAAAGCTGTTCTTAAACGGAATAGAAAAAGGTTCGGAAAACCGTGGCGGCAACATAAACGACACCAATTCAATGCTTGCTTTCGGATGCAAGGACAACGACGGCAACTTTGCCTTCGCCCCCGCATCTCATTCCAATGCCTTCATGGATGAAATCCGTATCTACGACAGGCTTCTCACGGCGAATGAAATCTCACAACTTTCCGCAATCGCTCGACAGATAACAATTCCATTAAAAGGTGGGGGAAGCATATCCTATTCAGGCGGTGTTGCGGAAGACTTGAATGCAACCCCCCCTGTCTGGAAACAGACCGGCACGCCCGCCGAGATTGCAGCTTCCCTAAAGGCCTGCATAGAGGACGACGGTGGACATAACGGAGAGATCGTCGTAACTAGTCCCTCGACGGGGAGCTTGACTCTTACCCAAGCGAAAACGGGAATTATCGCTCAGTCGATCACAGGTAACCTAGGCGGACAAAACGCAAACTACTTGTCGGGCTTCACAGGCGGAGTCAACGATAGTGACATTTCAAAGAGATTCACCACATCGTCTTCCGACCTTCCGGTAGTCGACAATGGAAATCTCCGCGACGTCAGTGATACAGGAGCCACTCTTACAGGATTGGTTCCGCACATTGGAGCAGGCACCGTGAACAACGGTAATTTAACGTTCAGCGCCGACAAATTTCAAAACCTAATGCTTTGG
>CAWVZQ010000288.1:0-4237 GCA_963934405.1 uncultured Opitutales bacterium
CCCAGACCTCCGCCGAAGAGACCAAGGAAGCCGACGAACTGATCCCACAGAGACTTGATTTCAGTACCCGCCAAAAAGAGGGCGAGAGCTGTGCCCGCTACACCCACCGCGACCGTTGCGATACGAGCTACACGGAGCTTTTCGGTGGCAGTGGAGCTGGGCCGGTAACGGGCATGAAAGTCGGTCGTAACGGCGGCGGCTACGCTGTTCATGCTGCTGTCGAGACTAGACATAGCTGCCGCAAAGACGCCCGCGATCACGAGTCCAGCGATTCCTTCAGGCAGCTGTGCGAAGACATAAAAGGGCAGTATGGCATCGGCGGTGGAGAGATGGGGGTCGAGGGTTTCAGGGTGGTTGGCGAAGAAGACGTATAGGGCAGCTCCGACGAGAAAGAAAAGAAGGGTTGCGGGGACGGTGAGAAAGGCATTTGTCCAGATGCTACGGGCAGAGGCCTTTTCGTCCTTGGTCGTCAGGTAGCGCTGGACTACGGTTTGGTCGCTTCCGTAACTGATTAAACTAGCTGCGAGACCCCCAAGCAGAAGGGTCCATAATGTCGGTTCTGAAAAATTCCAACGGAGGTCTATATAGTTAAGCTTTTCGGCGGCTTGCGCTTGATCAATGAGACTCCGGAAACCGCCCACTTCTCCCGCAATCGAAGCAACTACATAGACCGCTCCTCCGAGCAGAACGAACACTTGCAGGACATCTGTCCAGATAACGGCTTCAATGCCGCCGAGGGTTACGTATATGATGCAGAGAACCCCCATTACTAGGATGCAAGTGGTGACGTCCACTCCCGTAACGACCGATAAGGCAAGAGATGGCAAAAGCAGAACGATTCCTATTCTAGCCAATTGTAGGAAAATGAAAAAGCTACTTGCGACCAACCTGACAGACGCGTCGAACCTCTTTTCAAGATATTCGTATGCGGTAGTTACGTCTAATTTTCGATAAAAAGGTAGAAAGCAGAATACGATCAGAGGAGCTACGAGAAGTATGGGGAGATTGCCGAAGAGATAGGTCCAGTCTGTTGCATAGGCTTTGGCGGGAAGCGCCATGAAGGTGATGGCGCTCAATTGAGTTCCGAAGATACTTAGCCCTGCTGCCCACCAAGGGATACGACCACCTGCCTTGAAGAAGTCTTCCGGTGTCTTTTCTTTTCCCGCCAAGCGTATGCCGATAAAAACAAGAAAAGCTAGATAAACGGCTATCGCCGCATAGTCCAGGGGGCCGAATCCTTCATTCCTTTGTGGTTCTCCAAAGAGAACTTTTGCCGTTCGGACACCGGGAGAGGTTTCTCCAGTAGGTATGACGATGCCACTGTTCCATGCCACTGCCTGAGTAGTTACAGGGAATGGGATTTCTGCTTCGCCAACTTTTGTCCAACTGTCCGTTACTACGTGGTAGGCAAGAATGTCCTGAGAAAATCCGGTATGTTGTTCGTGAAAACGTAGGTGTTGGGTCTTCAGTTCCGCAAGTTCGGTAGAGTTCGTCTCGTTGCTGTCTTCTCCGCTTCTATCAAGTTCGGCTATACGCGCATTCAACTTTTCGACCTCGAGGAACCGTTGACCATCGGCTCCTCCGAAAACGAGGATATGGGCAACGCCAACGGGAGCGCAGGTACCCGCCATTATACAACGGGGTTGATCATCGCCAGTCGAGATGTCGGCGAGTGGTGACCAGGTCTTGTCCGAGGGATCGAACTTGTAAGCGTCCGTGAGCATCTCGGTCGCTTTTTCCGAATGTGGCTTACGACCGCTAAAGAGATAGAGGCAATCGTTCTCCCCATTGCTTTGAGATGCGGCTAAGGGCAGAACTCGAGGTGGTCCTGACCAAGGGGGCAATTCCTCCCATGCCAACTCTGCGTCTGGTTTGGAGAGGTCTAGCGACCAGAAATTTTTGGTGGGGTCTCCCCCCATCTTTTCCTGTCCTCCCATTAAATAAACGACGTCGTCGACCATTGCTCCTGCCATAAAGGCCAATGGGCGAGGTAAGTTCGGGAGACGTTGCAGTTTCAGTTCGCGTTCGGCGGGTAACCATAGAAGGCGAAAGACATCGTCATGGCACCGTTCGGCATCACAACCCCCGATGCACAGGAGTCCCTTTTCGGTCGAGATAGCCACACCGTAAGCGGAGGGTTTGAGTAGTTCTAATCTCGGCGAGGTAAACCAGTTGGGTTTGGGTTTGCCGTCCGCTTCTTTCTCAAGAACGTAAACGTCGTTCCACCAAACCTTCTTGCCTCCTCTCCACGGAGGTAAATCCGGAAAGTTTGCTCCGCCTGCCACTAGCAAGGCGTCGCCGTGAACTCCTACGAATGGTCCGGCCAATCCCGCTTGCTTGACTTCTCCTGAAGCAGGGGGCAGGTCGGGCAGGTTGACGCCCGACCAGTCGAAGGGCTGGATGAGAACTTTTTCAGCAGCAGCAAGCCAAGATTCCGAGAAAACGAAGAGCAGCAGCAAGCACGGCAGGATCTTCCGTATCGATTTGATCAAGCCTAGAAGCGATCTCTTGGATCGACAAAAGTTAGCTCTGGCTGGATCAGTTCTCAATTTAATTTCAAGGGAGGTGCCGAAGTGCTGCTTCGCTTACTCAAGGTGAACGCCTTGCTCGTCGTCTCAAAATCGAAAGTGGGCTGCTATCCATTGCAGTTTTCATCCTGGAGGTTCAGGTAATGTGAGCGCCTCGGGTTTCGACGTACATGGCATAAATGGATTGGCTTGCGGTCATGAAAAGGCGATTACGCTTAGGACCACCAAAGCAAAGGTTGGAGCAAATTTCAGGTAGCAGGATTTGGCCGATGCGCTTGCCTTCGGTAGGTTCGAACACGTGAACACCATCATAACCTGCACCCACCCAACCTGCGCTTGACCATACGTTGCCGTCTACGTCGCAACGGATTCCGTCGGCCATGCCTGCATACGTCTCTTCGCCAATCTTCAAATCCATGGAGGCAAAACGTCTTCCTTTCTTGAGTGTCTTTTCTTCCACGACGTCCCATGCCTTGATCTGCTTGTCTGCCTCGGGGTAATGGGAGGCCCCGGTATCGGCTACATAGAGCTTCTTGTAGTCAGGTGAAAAGCAGAGACCGTTGGGTTTGAAGATTTCTTCAGTGACTTTGTTTGTTTTCCCTGTCTTGGAGTCAATACGGTAGACCGCTTCTTTTTGGTGGGGTTGGACGCTTCCCGTGTCGGACTTGTTGCCCTCGTAGTTCATCAACGAACCGTAACCGGGGTCGGTGAACCAGACGTCCCCGTTCGGATGGACGACTGCATCGTTCGGGGCATTGAACTGCTTCCCATCGAATTTGTCGGCAAGAACGGTTGCCTTGCCATTGTGCTCGTAGCGGACGACACGTCGATTCCCGTGTTCACAGGAGATTTGCCGGCCCTGCCAATCAAAGGTGTTTCCGTTGCTGTTTCCGCTCGGGTGACGAAAGGTGCTGACGTGACCGTCTTCATTGAGCCATCGAAGTTGCACGTCGTTAGGAATGTCGCTCCAGATGAGGTATTTGCCTACGGCGTTCCATGCCGGTCCCTCGGCCCACAACATGTCGGGATGGGTGTAGAGACGCTGTATGGGAGTGTTGCCCAGTTTGTATTTGTTGAAGCGCTCGTCGTGTACGATGATGTCAGGATCCGGGTATCGTGTAGGGATGGTGCCCGTCCAGTCTCTGGCCATGCAAACTGCAGTTCCCAAGCTAGAAGCCGCAGCGGCGAGAAAAGACCTGCGTCCCCAAGCGTGAGCCATGTCGGAGGATGAGTTTTCTTTCATAAGAGGAAGTTTGTGAGGTTTTTAATGTTCTTGAATCGCTGTTTTAGTATCTCGCGCCCTTTTCCAACTTGGGGCAAGCGAGTTTTTTTATCTAGGGCATTCGTTAATCCAAGGGTTCCTTAAAAAATCCTTTTTCGAATCTGCAGTTAGATTGACTTCTGCAAATCAATCAATTGGAACGAGAAAATATAGAGTCTGCCGCCTTCCCATCAGCCAATAGGTAGGCCGTCAAGTCTTTCAATTCGTCTGGATTCAGCGAGTTTAATAAGGCGGGAGGCATTGGGGAAACCGGCGAGGTTTCTTCTTGTTTAATAACGCTTTGTTCGAGTCTTGCAATGTCATTGGGAGCGAATGGATTTTCCGCTATAAACAGACCCTCTTTGTCCCGTGATACGATGCGACCGGAAAAGACATTGCCGCTTTTGGTAGTAATGATGGAAGTGGCGTAGGTTTCGGGTAGTGCGCG
>CAWVZQ010000289.1:0-4218 GCA_963934405.1 uncultured Opitutales bacterium
CGTGAAGGAGGACGACCGGGTGCGGCACGTGGAAACTCTCAATGCGAATGCCGAGGCGGTTTTCTTTTCCTACCGCGGGAACGAGTCGATCGACGGTTTTGTTTCGGAGCAACTGTCGGGTGTTCCCGTATATGATTTTACTTCCGAGGACGGTATCAGGCACGAGTTTTGGACCGTCTCGGATTCCGGCGAGGTGTCGCGTCTGCAGTCTCTGTTTGAGGATGTGCCCGCTCTTTACGTGGCCGATGGGCATCACCGCACGGCGGCTGCGGCCCGAGTGGGCAAGGAGCGACGCGAGGCGAACCCGAACCACGACGGGTCGGAAGAATACAACTTTTTCCTAGCCGTGCTTTTCCCCGACGACCAGTTGAAGATTTTCGACTACAATCGAGTGGTGACCGACCTGAACGGCCTCTCGGAGGGAGAGTTTCTAGCCAAGTTGGAAACTTCCTTCGAGGTGACGCCTTCGGCGGAGGGAGCATATCGGCCTTCGGGTATGCGGGAGTTCGGCCTTTACATGAAGGGCAGTTGGTTCCGCCTGCGTGCTAAGGAGGGCTCATGGGATGACGACGACCCCATCGGCGCGCTGGACGTTACCGTGCTTTCAGATCACGTATTGGAGCCTATTTTCGGAATAACCGACCTGCGGCGCGACAAGCGGATAGACTTCGTGGGCGGTATTCGCGGACTGAGCGAGCTTGAACGTCGAGTGGATTCAGGTGAAATGGCGGTTGCCTTCGCCCTGCATCCGGTTTCCATGGAACAACTCCTCACCATTGCAGACGCCGATCAAATAATGCCCCCAAAAACCACATGGTTCGAACCTAAGTTGCGCAGCGGTTTGGTGGTGCATGAATTGGGATGAGCTCGGGGCCGTACGACTTTACGCCCGCATTGGGTAAGGTCTTGACGACCTTGCTTGGGGCTCGCGAGGAAACTACTTCCGAACGTCGACTTGGCCGCACCTTGCTGGGTTTTCGAGAGCTTCTCGAATATGAGGATAAGCTGGATTTCGATGAGAACGAACGCCCCGTACTAGATCTGGCCAGGTTGAAGGCCGTGAGGTTTCTCTTGGACAACCTGCCTGCGGAGGATGATCCGGATCCAACGGTGTGGACGAAGTACTACTCCTTTTTAAGTGTCGAGGGAGCGGAAGCTCGGGAACTGTGGGAAGTTAAGGAACCTGCGTTGGCCGAGGTCTGGAACGATTTTCGTTCGCGTCTTCCCGAAATAATGGACGAGGCCATCGGGTTGTCCCGAAACTGAAGCTTTGAAAATTCTAATCCTCACTTCGTCCACCGGCGGTGGTCACGACATGCGGGCCAGGGCGCTTGGCGAATGGGCCCGTATGGAAAATCTCTCGACTCGCATCTACAAACCGCTGGAGTACGATAGCCGCCTGTACCTTTTCGGAACCCGGTTGTACAACTGGATCCAGAAGACCTTTCCGCTGTTGCATCGGGCTTATTTTCCTTTTCTGGAGGCTGCTTGCCTGCACAGGAAGGCAGGTTTGATTTTGGGATCTAGGCGATTCAAGGCAGTTGTTCGCGATTGCGCCCCCGACGTAGTGGTGAGCATGCACGCCCATTTGAACCATGGTTACCGCGATCTCGTGATGGAGGCGATGCCCGAGAAACCTCCGGTGTTCGCTATTTACTGCGGAGAGCTTGGGGATGGTCCGGGGTTCAGTCGTCATTGGGTAAACCCCGAGGCGGATCTTTTCGCGGGTCCTTTCGCCGAAACTTGCGAGGCGGCCATTTCGCGAGGCATGCCCGAGGGAAAGGTATACGAGGCGGGTTTGCTGTTGCGTCCGGCTTTTTTCGAAAAGCCGAAAGCCAAGGCCGATGCCGATTTCTTGCGGAAGAAGTGGGACTTGGACCCGAAATTGCCTTTGCTTGTTCTTGGAACGGGAGCCAATGGAGTGAACAGGCACTTGCCCGTGACCATCGCCACACGTGCCCTTGGGGAAGTGGTTCAAGTTGTGGCCCTTTGCGGGGAAAACCGGAAAACCATGCGCTGGCTCGAAAGTATGGGGGACCACTCCAAGGTGCCTTTGCGTCCGCTTCCCACGATTCCGGCCGCCGAAGTAGCTCCTCTCCTGCGCTCGGCTACTATGCTTTTCGCTCGTCCCGGAGCCGGTACCACAGCCGAGGCGATTGCCTGCGGTACGCCCGTGCTCTTCGACGTTTCGCGCGGGGTAATGCCTCAAGAGCAAAACAACCTTAGTTTTTGGCAAAAGCGAACGGGCGGGCTTGCCTCAACCAAGAAGGCCACCGAGGTTCCGCGCCGTCTCCATTCCTCTTCTCTGCCGGCGACTTTCCCTTATGCCCCTGGAGAAACGCCCTTGCGCTTTCTGGAGAAGCTACGTGAAATCGTGGCTTCCCGATGAACGATTTTAAGGATCCCACCGTTGCGTCCGCCACCTTTCGAGCCTTGGAGGCTTGTTCCGATGAATGGGTGAAGCGGGGCGGTAAGGGGACCTCCCTCAAGCTTGGGTTTTCGGATGGAGGCGAGGTGAGGTTTTCGCCGGGTGGTCTGACCTTTGCCGATTATTGGGTGTTTTTGAGAGCTCTTACTCACGGTTTCGCCATGCCTCGGATTGCTCCCATGCTTTCCCGCCCCTTGGAAACCTTTCGAGTTATTCGTACTTTGAAGGCGTTGGCCGCCGCGTTTGCCGATTCCGAGAACGTAATGACCAAGGTTGCCTTGGGGCTTCGCGGAGGATTGGGGGCGGCGGAAGCTTACGCCGGTCTCGACTCGAAGTGCATTGGTGCCATTGGCAGGGAGAGCCCGGGCACGGTGACGTTTACGGTGGAAGGAGAGGATTTAAGCATGTGGTTTCGGATTGAACCCAAGGCCCGATATAGTTCCGGAAGCGGAGAACCTCCGGAGGTTCCCGCAGCCCGGGTGCGCTTTCGCGACTTGGAGACGGCTTGTCGAGCGGTCGACGGAAAGTTGGACTCCTTGGCTGCTCCGGCTCTCGGCGAGGTGGAGGTTACGGGTCGGATTCCTCTTGCCGAATCGGTCGGTTACGTGGCCGATATAGCCGCTCGAAACTTGGTTTTTGCTCGATGACTCTTTCTCGTACGCGTTCCGATGAACTTTTCCTGCGAGCCACGAAGGTGGTGCCTGGCGGGATTTATGGGCATCTTGCTCCCGCGGGAGGTTTGCCAAAGGTTTTTCCGCACTATGCTGAAAGCGCCGAGGGTTGTCGTTTTCGAGACGTGGACGGGAACGATTGGCTGGACTTTATGTGCGGCTACGGCGCGATTCTCTTGGGGCATAGGGATCCCGAGGTCGAGGAAGCGGCCGAGCGGCAACGCCGGGAAGGCTCAGTCCTAAACCAACCGACCGCCCGAATGGTGGAGTTGGCCGAGGCTATGGTGGAGCGCATCGACTTTGCGGAATGGGCCGTTTTCGCCAAGAATGGTTCCGACGTCACGACTTGGGCGACACGTGTGGCTCGCGAGCATACCGGCCGTCGCTTCGTCTTGAAGGCGAAGGGTGCCTACCATGGGGTGGACGCTTGGTGCGATCCTGGTTTCGGTGGACGAATAACGGAGGATCGGGCGTTCGTGGGTGAATTCAAATGGAACGATCTCGATGGATTACGCGATCTCGCCAAGGAGCATGAGGACGACGTAGCGGCGATTGTGCTGACACCCTACCATCATGCTGCGTTCGGGCCTTCGGAAATGCCCGCGGAGGGGTTCTGGTCTGGAGTGGAGGAATTGTGCCGGGATAGAGGGATTATCCTTGTTCTCGACGACGTGCGAGCAGGTTCGCGATTACATGAGGGCGGGTCGCACCGTCTTTTTGGTTTCACTCCCGACGTCGCGTGTTACTCCAAGGCACTGGGGAATGGTTACGCCATTTCTGCCTGCGTGGGTCGAGAAGACCTTCGTCGCGGGGCGCGAGACGTTTTTCTCACTGGCAGTTGCTGGAACGATGCGGTGGCCATGGCGGCTGCGATGAAGTGCCTCGATCTCGCTCGGGAACGCAATGTCGTGGATAAGCTGGATACGCTCGGGGTCAGGCTATCAAAGGGGCTTCGGGATACCGGGGCTAAGCATGGCTTTTCGTTTAGCCTTACGGGACCGCCCGCGATGCCCTTTCCGTGGTTCGATGGAGATGAAAACCTCTACCTCTTGCAACAATTCTGCGAACTTTGCGCCTTGGAGGGCGTTTTCTTTCATCCTCACCATAATTGGTTCCTTT
>CAWVZQ010000290.1:0-4217 GCA_963934405.1 uncultured Opitutales bacterium
ATGGAAGACTATAGTCCGACAGTTGCGAAAACCATAACCCCCGGTCGACATCCTCCCCCCATCCTTCCACCATGGCGGGAAAGGTGCCATGGTCGGACTGATAGAGTGCAATTCCAACCCCGATCTGACCTAAATTATTCACACATTTTACCTGACCAGCCTTTTGGCGGATGTTGGAAATCACTGGGAATATAAGGGCGACTAAAACTCCAATAATGACGATGACGACCAATAATTCGACTAGGGTGAAGCCTACTCTGCCTTTTTTTTCACCTTCAGGCATAGGACCCCTTGTGGAAGGGAGGTTTCCACGCCTCAGATGTAGTGAAAACCGAGTGCTGCCGTAGGCCTTTACCACTTGCCGCGCGTAGAATAAAATTCGCATATTAGACCTAACGTCGTATTAAGCGACACGGTGCGTCAAGCGATAAAACTCCTTAAGATTTAGTCCTGATTTATGATGAATGGAGATGATTTTCCCGGATAGATACCGGAATATTCCAAGACGCTTCAAGATCGCGGTATTGAATGTAGGCACTTTTAACTCCATGGTGGGGGATGAGTGAGGCGCCGTCCCAGAACTTTGAGGACTCCGCAGGATTAACGGGAGCAGTGGGCAAGGTGGAGGTTACGCCAACCCCGGCAAGGTAGCGGGAACGGGGTCCGTCCTGATTGTAGACCCGCGAAATCGGTCCACAGAAAATAAGGGTGGCAGCGAGGACCGGGGCAAGAAAGGAACGGAGATTCATGAAAGGGGCTGCCATGGTATACTCTTTCGCGGGAGCAGGGTTAAGGGGACGGGCGGGCCGTCGGAACACGACCGTGCCGGCGGCGTGGATCTCCGAGCAGCTCAAGATGGCCAACGTCGTGCGATGTGCGGCACTGACCGCCAAGGATCCCGACGATTCATGGGGACCGAAGTGGAAGCAGGCTCGAGCCATGCTGACGAAGATGGAGAAAGTGTCTTGAAAGATTGAATGACCCCTAATTTGACGCTCTTGGCTAATGAATTTCCGTCCAGAAACGCCCTGCGGCCGTAGGCATCCGGTTTTTTCGCCTAATTCTCTGTCTCCCCGATCCCGTGCCCCAACATCTCGCCCTCAAGGACGCCACCCAAAAAGAAAATTCCTAGCAGGAAAAACCGTCAAGTAGCGGTTCCTCCTTGTCGACTCAGACTTGCTGGTGGAAATCAAATTTTCTATCAGTAATTTCTTTCATCTAGGGTCCGACCGATTCGACTTTCCATTCTAGGATGCCGCTCCATTTTCCCTTCTTGGATTGGACTTCGATCCGCAAGACCTTGGCCTCGACCGGGGTGAACGTCACCCGGTTGTATTTGTCGATCTCGGTCCCGTATCCCGAAGCGTCCGGCACCTCTTTCCACTCGTCGCCGTTCTTATAGAGCAGTTTCCACGACTCGGGCGTCTCGCAGCCCTGGTGCTGATACCAATAGACTTCAACGGCCGACAGCTTTTGCGGCGAAGGGAACGCGTACTGGATCCATTCCTTCGTGCCCGGATGTTGGAACCATGCGAATCGCTCGACATGCACGTCGGCCGAATTGTCGGGCTCGTCGCCATCGTTGACCGCGTTGGGTGTGTAGCGGCCGAAAACGTGCGAGACGGCGACCTTGCTCTTCTCGGCCAGCGTCGGCGGCACGGTCTTGCCAAGCGTGGCTGGGTCCAGCGCCCGGTAGAGTTTGTCCTTCCAACTCGGGTCATCGACGTCGCCGGCCGACTGGCCTTCTTGGCGAACCCAGACGGCCATCCCGCCCGGCTCGCGGTGGTCCCAGGCGTAATACGGCACGGCGGTGATTGGGCTTCCGTCTTGGGCCACAGCCTTAATGACGGTCACCCCGCCGAGCAGGTCGTCGCGATGCTCGACGGTAAACTTCGGATCGCGAGCCAGGACCATGCTGGCCACGTCGTTGTTGTTGTCGACCGCTTCAAAACAGTAGACAACCGGACCTCGACGTAGCGACACGCGTTGGGCGTTGGCCTTGACCTTCGGGTGGGCCTCGATGCGAACCACCTCCATCGGCAGATTCAGCTCGATCGTATCGCCCGACTTCCACTCACGTTTGAGGCTTGCGTATCCCTTATCGACCTTGAGGTTCTCGACCGGTTTTCCGTCGACAGAGACCGTCGGGGCTTCGCACCAGTCGGGCAGACGCAGCTTGACCGTAAACGGCCCGGGCTGTTTCGGATCGACGGTTATCTTGACCTTGCCGTCCCACGGATAGCCGGTCTCTTGCTTGAGGCTGACTTCGTTCTCGCCCAGCGACATTTGCCCCTCGCCGGCGATATACAGGTTAACGTAAATCTCGCCGCCGTCGGTAGTTTCACTGTTGCCGGTGGCGTAGACATACCCCGGCACTGACGGCACGAACCGCAGGACGTTGGTCGGGCAGCAAGCGCAATCGAAGAAGTCCGAGCGGTGGTAGTGGCCCGCGCTGCCGAGGCGGTTGCTGTAAAAGAACTGTTTTCCGCCCATGTGGATGCCGGAGAGGACGCTGTTGTACATCGCCCGTTCGAGGATATCGACGTACTTGGCGTCGGCGTGCATGAGGTTTAACCGGTGGTTCCACATGGCCATTCCGATCGAGGCGCATGTTTCGGCGTAACCGGCCGAGTTGGGCAGGACATACTCGCCGCTGAAACCTTCGTCGTGGCCGTGGACGCCGAGCCCGCCGGTGATGTACATCTTCTTCAACACGACGCTGTCCCAGACTCGGTCCATGGTCGTGATCAGTTCCTTGTCGCCCGTGTATCCGGCGACATCCGCCACGCCCGCGTATAGGTACATTGCACGGACTGCGTGGCCGACGATCTCGTCTTGCTTGCGGACGGGAATGTGGTCCTGGCAATACTCGCCGTAGAGTTCCTCGCGCTGCGACTTGTCGCCGCGGAGGTCGATGAAGAACTTCGCCAAGTTGAAGTATCGCTCTTCGCCGGTCAGTTCGTACAACTTGACCAGGGCCAACTCGATTCCCTGGTGGCCGGGAACTTCCTTCCGCTTTCCCTCTTCCGGCCCGAAGAGTCTGTCGATCAGATCGGCGAACTTGATGGCCGCGTCGAGATACTTTCGCTTTCCGGTTACCCGGTAATGGGCGACGGCCGCCTCGAACATGTGTCCGGCGCAGTAGAGTTCGTGTTTCATGCGCAGGTCGGTCCATTTCTTGTCCGGCTCCTGGAGCGTGTAGTACGCGTTGAGATAGCCGTTCTCCTCCTGGGCGGAGACGATCTTGTCGATCACGTCGTCGACCATTTTGTCGAGTTTCTTGTCGGGCTTGTCGGCCAGCGAGTAGGCGGCCCCTTCGATGACCTTGTAAACGTCGGAGTCGTTGAAGGAAGGGCCTTCGTATCGGCCTTCCTTCTTACCGGCCTTTTCAAAGTTGCTAAACCGGCCGGTCTTTTCGCACCACTGGAAGTTGTGCGGCAACGAAGCCTCGCGGTTCGTCTTCTGCCGGGCGGACCAGAACGTGTCCTGAATTTTCACTTCGGTGAACGGCACCGCCGAAAGCTTTCGATGCTGGGGGCCTTCAGCCGGTGCAGTTTGAACCAGTGAGAGGAACGTCAGCACGACAAGAAAAGTCGGCATCATTCGTTTCATGGGCAGCGTCAGCCCCACGGTGCCAACGCTGGACCGGAGACTGTCGCGTCGCGTGTAGCCAAGGTCAATCATTCGGCACCCTCGGGTGTATATGGACGTATCGTGCATGTCATTATTACTCCCACAGGCAAGGAATTTAGTCAGCGATATTCCCGAAATAAGATTTTGGCACAGCAGCCCGGAAAGCGATGCTGCACGACGATGGCGCCACCGCCCATGGCGGTGTTTTGTTAGTTGAGTTTGAAACCCGCGAAGAGGTCGAAGCCTTTGTCCGTGACGATCCCTTTTGGAATGCGGGAGTCTTTGGAGACATCACCATCACGCGCTGGCGAAAGGCATTTCTGGACGGGGAGCGTCTCGTGTCCCTGTGAACGTCACTTCATTGCCCGCTTACTCAGTCTGCCGCCAAAGGTTTTCGTTGTTATCCTAAAAACGTGAATACTAGAAGACGATTCAGCGACGAATTCAAATCCCAGGCAGTTGCTCTGCTCGATACGGACTGCTAGAAATTTGCTTTTGGCGGGAGGGCTCTGAAGCCGCCCTTGGACCGGAGCGGAGGGGGGAGAACTCATTGAAGAAACTTTCAAGAGGCATCGGCGACGATA
>CAWVZQ010000291.1:0-4216 GCA_963934405.1 uncultured Opitutales bacterium
GCCTGAAGAAGGAGGCCTCCGTCAAGATCGGAGAGCGCTTCTGGGACATCCTCGTACTCGGAGACACTTCGGAATAATTGCTCGTAAATTGCTTTTTCAAGCCGGGTTTTTCAGAGCCTAGCGCGGCGATCATCATCAGGGGAAATGTTTGCAACGGGAATTTCAATAGCAAATAAGGTCAAAATAATCTGTCCAGATTCTGCATCACGGGGAGTTCTAGTGCCCGTCATTAATCCCCAAAAAATTCCTTCTCCAATACAAAGCCACCCCCACAATCTACCGCAAACCCGAAGCAAAGGGCTGGGGTGACACATTCTCGGGCAGGCCTGTGAAACTCATTAGCGAGAAGCTATAACCCCGCACCCTGACCCATGCTTCATGGTCAGTTGTTCGGGGATCTAAAGCCATGAGCTATTGGTTCCCGTTGTATTCCTCGGTGGAATTTGTAATTGGTCGGTTCGTGGTGGGGTGTTAGTGTTTTAACCATGAAGAACTTACTCCTTATTGCTATCACAATCTTCGCTGTTGGGTGTGGGGAGGCTCAGCAGTCGCCTCCGCCTCAGTCGAGCTTAGCGACAACCTACACAAGGCCCACTTTCGAACCCATGAACCTTGAGCAATACAAGGCAGCGCACCCTAACTTGCTCGGGCTTGCTTGTGGCATGGAGAAATTCTTTGATACTTACATTAATGTCTTCGGTGTCACCATTGCGGCGATGCCAAAGACGCCCGTTCCCGAGATCATTCACGCGGCGAAGGTCTACGCCCATCTCATCGACAACGACGAAGACTTCATCCCGGACGATCGAAAAATTTTTGATTATCATCAGAAAGATCCCGAGGGACGGAATTACCTCATCGTCCTGGTCGATACCAAGGCACTGGATAACGCATGGATCGCCTTCAAGCCCGGCCAGCCCTTCTGGGTTCCGGCACAGGCGCTTCGCCCGGGGCACTCCGGCGTCGGGCACTCGCGGGACGGCGAAATGGACATCGCGGTCGAAGAATTGTTCCACAAGTACGGCAAAGCGTTCCAGAGTGTTTACCCGAAGGATTTTGGTCTACCAGACGAGGAAGCCGGTGATACGTGGTCGTCAACCTTGTCCGATGCAATGGATCGAGCACGCGGTATCGACCGGACGGTGAAGCCTGTGGATGGCAGATGGGTCTATCCGGAAGGCGCTTGGTATACGTACAACGCGACGTCATGCGGTTGGGGATGCCAACTCGATGAGTACCTGTGGCACGTCTGGGCCACGAACATCGGTTACAATGCGATGCTGACAAGACAACCTGAAGGACCCAAGGAGGAGGCCAAACCCCGTGGTTGGTGCGAGAACCTTAACTCGGAATGGAAGCCCTGTACTAGGCAGGAACTCAAGGAGATGGATCTTGCTGCCTATCAATTAATTAACAACAAAGACTATCGACTACCCACCAGAATCCCCTTCGGCGAGTATGGTAGCAATCGAGTCGAATATCACGGTTACGAAATGGACGTGCGACTCAATAAGGGGCAACGTTTCACCATTAACCGGAACTTAAATCCAAGGCTGACCTTAAAGCGTGGAAACACTTATTACTTCGATCAATCCTTGGAAACCAATACTGGATTTCCACTCAAATTTTCCACGTCCAAGGACGGCGCCCACCGTGGAGGCGAAGAGTATCGAGAAGGAGTGGAGTTCAAAGGTGTGCCCGGAAAGCGAGGTGCCTATGTCAAGATCATCGTAGCCGACAATGCGCCTGATCAACTTTATCTATATTGTTCAAGTCAACTCGGCATGGCCGATGAGAGCATTCTTGTGATCGAAGATCGATCTGAGAAGTATAACTAACACCGAATGGAGAGCAACGGTCAGAAGAGTCTCGAATCAAACTTTAAGGACCGTAAGCAGGATGGGCTAGAGACTTTGGGTCATGGATTATTCTTTATAGTTTATTTTATTGAATCAACAGGCTCACCTCGCCCGAGGCACCACAGCACGGCGTTGATGTAGAGCCGTTGGACGTTGGGATCTTCAAAGCTCTTGCGGGCACCAATGGTGGTCGCGAGGGCGCGGCGGTTTTGTTTGTTTTCGATCGTCCAGACTATTGGGTGGGGACTGCCGCGGAGACGTCCTTGGTCTTCAGCTGAGAGGACCATGACGTGGTTGTGTTCACCGACTTCTTTAAAGGTAGCGCGTTGGCGACCTCTGAGACCTTGTCCGATCATGAGAGGCGTACACTCGATGCCGAGGGGATTGACCGCGTAGTGAAAGTCGGGGGTCCAGAAGCGGGGCTCGATGCCTGTCATGACGGGATGTTTTGCCACCATGACGTAGTTGACCTGGCTGGAATCGTGACCGTGGTGGCCGCGGTAGGGTGTTCCAAAGTGACGGGTCGGAAACGCTCGGTTCTCGGCCGCTAGCTTGGACTCCTTGGGGAAATCAAAGAGGTGGGTGGTAGTGCGGACGGCGATGAAGGGTTTGTGGCCGAGATGCTGATCGAGTGCTTTGTATTGGGATTTTTCGAGGTTCACAAAACGAAGGGAGAGAATCAGAAGATCGGCCTCGGGTAGGTGCTTGGAGAGATCCGGGAAGCGGTGGGGATTCGCGCCGCGGTTTAGTTCGAGATGAGTGATCTTGAGTTGGTGATCTTTTTCTAGCTTCTTCCCAAGTTCACTCAGGGACGTCCGCGTCCCGTATTCGGGTTCGCCGGTGAGGATGAGCACGTGGTTGTTAGCTTTGTTGGAGGATGACGAGATCTTGGGTTCACCGACGATCATCTTTCCTTGCATGATGCGCCAGTGTCCGGGCACAGTGCAGAGAAAGGGATATGAACCGGGCTTCTTGGGAGTGAGAAAGCGGAGCCTCACCTGCTGATGGGGATTTGCCATCGGAGTGGCATGCAGAACTTCGGGGAGATCTGGAATCCAATCACGGTCGATGGCCTTGGGATCGGCCAGGATATTATCGACGGCGAGTCCGACTTTTTCCAGCGAACCGGGAACGCACAGGACGAGGTTGTGCTGGATGACATCGGGGTTGTCCAAACGGAGTTCAACCGGCGTATTCGCCGGGACACGGATGGAAGTTTGATCGAAACGAAGTTGATCGGGTACAGTGGCGACCTCCACCGGCACCAATTGTAGGGAGCGAATTTGAGCAACAGTATCGGGAATTTTGCGGATAGTAGCAATGGTGGTGAGGAGTTCGGAACCGAACTTGAAAGAAGCAGAGCCGCGTTTTTCCACGGGCGTTTTCTCAAGGGTGGGAAGATGAGCGTTGAGTAAAGTAGCAGTGCCTTCGGTAGGCCAAGTCTCCTGAGGACGCGTCAGAATGGCCTCGGCTGCTGCTGCGGTTAGATCCGGATTTAGGACGTGTTTGGCGAGGATGTTGAAGATTTTGACGTCATTTTCAGGGATACGTCCTAGGCAGAAGAGGGCGGCTTCTTGCGCGGTACCGGAAACAGAAAGGGCTCTTTGAGCCGGATCGAGATAGGCGGCTTTCAGTTCGGGCGAATCGATCCGCGCGATGGATCGGAGGGCGTCGGAATCGAGAGGAAAAGAAGTGAGGCGATCGGATCGGAGTTGCGCAGCGAAGGCGGCTTGTCGGATGGTGGAGTTCTTTGATTTTGACAACGAGCCGAGAACGCTGGCGGAGGAGACTTTGGTGGAGTCGAGGACTGCAAGCCAATCTTCGAGGGAGAGGCGCTCTTCTCGGTCGAGCTGTTCGATGATCTCTACCAATACTTGCTCCTTTGTTCTGGAACCTTTCTCGGCGAGGTGGTTTAGGGCCTTGAGCCGAAGCTCGGGATCCAGTTTGGGGCGGCGGATGAGGGCCTTCAGGACGCGTTCGCTGAGTGGGAGGGCTGCGAGTTTCTCTGGCGGGATCGTCATGGGGTGATTTTCGAGAGCGGGACCCAAGGCCTTACGGGCATTGTTGATAGCGAATTTTAGGTAGTTGTCCTGAGGATGCTCGCTCACCTGTTCGAGGATCACGACCGCAATAGAGGGATCGGCCCAGGTGGAAGAGACGACTGTTTCGAGGCGTACTTTGGGATGCTCATCGTTCACCAGGCGAAGGAAATGGTTATGAGCTCCTGGAAGATCTTCAGACCAGTGACGGAGAAGATGTGCGGCGGCGGCCCGGGCGTGATAGTCGCGGTGAGTGGAGACTTGCTGGAAGAGATCCGCGTTGATCCAGCCTCGCTGTTGATGGAGCCAAAGCGCTTC
>CAWVZQ010000292.1:0-4197 GCA_963934405.1 uncultured Opitutales bacterium
GAATGGAATTTGATCGAAGGGAAATCAGGATACCACTCAAGAGTGCACAAGAGTTGGGAGACAAAACGCAATTATCCTGCGGATGACAAAGATCCGGTTGAGCTCTATCATTATGCAAAGGACCCGAGCCAACGAGTGAACCTGGCCAAAAAGTTCCCCAAGAAAGTGACAGAGTTGAAGAAGGCCTTGAAGGGTGCTCGGGATCGTGGTTTTACCGCTCCTCGGTTAGCGAAGCCCGAATAACCGTAAGCAAATGTGGTTCTTCTAACGGGGAGCGCTCCTTTGCGTCGGCTCTACTTGCTTAAGAAGATCTCGCTGGTCACGACCAGTCTGAGGAGGTCTTTGAGCCCGCTTTGTTTGCGTAGGGACAATTCGACGATGCGATCGATCTCAGGCCGGTCCGAGACCTCCATGGTACGGCCGGTGGCATAGGTGAGAAGCTTCGAGGAGAGGTTACGGTAAAATAATCGAAGGTCACCAGCCATGATCTTTTTAAGTCCCTCAAGATCATTGAAGGATTTACCGTCCGGCATCCGTCCGGATGGATCGACCTTTTGTCCCGACTCGTACTGCGTTCTCCATTGTCCGGTGGCGTCGAAGTTTTCGAGAGCGAAGCCAAGAGGGTCGATTTTCTTGTGGCAGTCGTTGCAGGACTGAACCGTACGGTGTTTCTCATAGAGCTCGCGGATGGTCAATTCACCTCGTGCATCGGGTTCGGGAATATCTACGTCGGGAGGTGGCGCGTCCGGTGTGGTTCCTAGTAAGTTTTCGAGGATCCAGATGCCTCTTACCACTGGTGAAGTATCAACCCCGTTGGCGGAAGCTGTTAGGACGGAGGCCTGTCCGAGTAGTCCTCCACGGAGTGGAGTTTCAGCGAGTGAAACCTTCCGGAAGGCGGTCACTGTGTTCACTTTTCCGGGTAGGCCGTAATGCCTCCCCAAGTTGGAGTTGATCAGGGCAAAGTCGGCGTCGATGAAGCGGGAGATCGGTAGGTTTTCGTCGATGAGGTGGCGAAAGAATGCACGGGATTCCTCAATCATTGCCTCGTCGATGCGGTTACGGTGAAACTCGTAAAATTTAATTGGATCAGGAGCCATCTCGACGGTGTTCTCCAAGTGGAGCCAAGACCAGATGAAGGAGTTTACGAATTCTTCGGAACGTGAATCGGCCAGCATACGCTCGAGATGTTTTGCTGGTGCCTCGGGATCCCTCAGCTTCCTCTTGGCCGCATCTTTGAGGAGGACTTCGTCCGGCATGGTGTTCCAAAGGAAATAAGACAGGCGGGAGGCGATTGCATAATTGTCCAGCTTATCTCCCTTTTCTTGAAGATAGAGAAATCTCGGAGAACAGAGGATAGCTTCGATGGCGTTACGGAGTCCTTCGGGGCCATTTCTTGCCAAACGAAGGTAAGGGGCTATTTGCTCTTCGCTCACGGGGCGGCGGAAGGCTCGGGTGGCGAAGTCCCGGACGATTTGCTCATCGGTCTGTCCTTTTCGTCCCCAAACCGCTTGGTGGCTGGCGGGTGGCCACTGATCGAATAGTGGGCCATTCTCTATGGCCCGATGGATCGTGATGCGGGGTGCGTCGACCTTTTCGAACCGGTCGATCAGAAGTTTTCCATAGCGGGAGTTTTGTTCTCTTTTGGGAAGTTCACGAAAAGTGTCCAAGTCGAAGTCGGGGTCTACCAACAAAATGGGGTCGACAACGCCCCAGTAGCCATTCCCGAAGCCTACTTCAACCCGCCATTCCTTGGGGAGCCAAATCCGTTTTTTGATCATTACCCGCTCGTTGTCAGGCAAGTCGACTGCATGGACCAAGGTGCGTGGCCGGGTCTGCACGGCGGAGGATTTGCTGGGAGCCGTGACGTAAATCTCGAATCGATGAAGATCTTCGGAACGGTAGACCGGATAGTCTTTGCGACGCTGCGCACCGAAGGCTTCCGATAGGTTCCCCCTGCCTTGTGACTCGACCTCGAATGTGAAGTCATAATAGCCGTCATGTGTCGCGCCGTCTCTACAGCTTGTGAGGGATTGACCTCTCGGATCACCAGGAGCACGTTCGTCGTTGCTGGTCAGGACGGCGTATTCACGTTTGGGATCATCCGCTGGCATGCTGAAATTTTTGGGCCGGGTCTTCCCTTCCTCTCGCAAGGAGTAAGTGACAGGTTCAGGTTTCTTGCCGACGAAGGTGGAGCGGTCAACCAAACGGCGTGCGACTTTGAGGTATTGACGGAGAAGGAAATCGGACATCTGCAGAGCTTCCCCGATGTTGTCGAAGCCCTCCAGTTTTTCGTCGGAAGGAAAAGCCTCGGTTGGGTCGTCGACCGTCAGGTCTAGGTCAAGCAGGTCCCGAATGGAGTTGCGGTATTGAGCCCGGTTGAGACGACGAAAGATAACCTGCTTGGGACTGGACATTGTTGTCGTCTCGGCAAGTCCTTCTCGCAGGTGGGATAGGATGGACCTGCGTTCGGCGAGGGGAGGCCTGGGCTCTTCTTCGGGGGGCATTTCCCCTGACTCGATGCGGTCGATGATTTCCTGCCAGAGATCGAGCTTCGCCTGCTCGGCCCGGTCCCATTGCGAACCGTCGAGTCGGAGCTTGCCCTTTTGCTTTTCGGGTCCATGGCATTGGATGCAATGCTGTTCGAAGAAGGCTTGCGGATCAGCCTTGGCGAAAGTGGAAAGCAGTCCGGCCGCTGCGAAGGAGAGGATTGGCCGGAGCATGATTAGGACAAGCCCGTCAGCGTGCCGTTACTTCGGTTGAAGTAGTCTTGTTCGGCACCCATTCTCTTGAGCATGCTGAGGTATAGGTTGCAAAGTGGCTGTTTGCGGTGGGCATGCAGGTGACGGCCGTGCTTCCAATCTCCCCCGGCGAGGATAAGTGGAAGGTCGACATTGCTGTGTCGGCTTCCGCTTCCCAGTCCGGAGCCGAACAAGACCTGGGTGCTGTCGAGCAAGGGTCGGTCCTCCGCGTCTTTGACTTCTTTTAGTCGTTGGATGAAGCGGGCGAAGTTTTTCATTAGAAACTCTTCCACGATCGCGAGCTGAGCGAGCACTTCGTCACGCTGGCCATGATGGGAGAGCGTGTGGTAGCTGTCGGTCACGCCCTCCAAACCCCAATTGCAGTTATTGGAGGCCATGGAGACGATGCGGGTTGAGTCCGTTTGGAGAGCCAGAAGCATCAGGTCCATCCAAATCTCGACTTGGTTGCTGCCCAACTTGTCGTCCCGACTTCCAGCGGCGACCCTCTTCATCGCTTTGTCCTTGATTACCGGCTTATCTCTGTCGAGCCAGCTCTTGGAAATCTCGATTTTCTTTTCCGTCTCCCGGATGGAGCTGAAGTACTCTTCGAGCTTTTGACGGTCGTTGGTGGAGAGTTCCCGCTGCAAGTTACGAGCGTCCTCGAGGACGGTGTCGAGGATACTCCCGCTAGATCGAAGGGTGGCCCGGTTGAACTTCTTCTGGTCTTCCGTGTCGTTCACGAACATGAGATTGAAGGCGTCGCTCGGTTTTTCCAGGGCTGGGACTCGCACCCCCGTACGGGTGTAGCTCATTCCGTCCCGCCAGAAAACGAGGGAAGGAAAACGCGTTTGGTGGCCGATCAGTTCGGCGGCCCGCTGGTCGACGGTGACGTTCCCGTCGGGGTAGCCAGCACGCTCAGTAATCTTGATCCCACTCAGGAGCGTGTGATTGGCGGCGTGGCCTCCATTTACTGCGTGGTCAAGACCGGAAAAGGCGGTGAAGTTCTGCCTGAGCTTGGCTAGGGGAGCAAGCGTGGGAGAGAGCGTCCAGTTGTCTCCAGTGTCTTTGGGGTGAAACTTGTCCACCACCATTCCGAAGGGAACGGAGACGACGGCCATCCGTTTGGCTCTTGGCGACACTGCGGCGTGGGCTCGCGGGGTGAGCGATTCCATCATGGGGAGGGCGAGGGTGACCCCGATCCCTTTGAGGACGGCTCTCCGGTTGGTTGTGGTCATTAGGCCTTGATTTGGGAAATCTGCTTGGTGGCGATTCCAATGGGTCGATCCAGAGGGACGCCGACGCAGGAGAGCAGGGTAGTCAGGAGGTCTCCTTGATTGCCTTTGACGTCGGTCAGGAAGCGACCGGTATTGAGTGCACCGCCGCCTTTACCGGCTAGAATGAAGGGCAGGTTTTCGCGGCGGTGCTTGTTGCCGTCTTCCAGGCCCGACCCCCACATCAT
>CAWVZQ010000293.1:0-4193 GCA_963934405.1 uncultured Opitutales bacterium
GTCGAAAAAGAAGCTCGCCGTGTTCGGATTGCTTTTCTCGGTCGTCCCAATGTGGGCAAATCCTCCCTTTGCAATCGTCTCCTAGAGGCAGAGCGACTGATCGTCAGCGACGTTCCGGGAACCACTCGGGAAACGGTTGAATTGGATCTCGATTTCGAGGGAGATTCCGCCGATCAAGAACCGTGGCGTTTCCGTCTCTTCGATACAGCCGGCCTCAAAAGACGAAAGCGCGTCAGCTCCTCTCTCGATTACTTCTCCTCTTTGCGGAGCGAGCAAGCTATGGAGGGCGCCGATGTCGTCTTTTTGGTTTTGGATGCTCGAGAGGGTGTGACTCGGCAGGATAAAATCCTTGCCGGAAGAATTTTGGATGCGGGTAGGGGACTTGCCGTTCTTGTCAATAAGTGGGATCTTGTTTTGGAAGGATTTAGACGAGATCCCCTTCCGGGTTATCGCGATGAAGAACACTTTAGAAAATCCTATGAGAAATCTCTTCGCAAAGAGCTCTTTTTCCTGCCCGAGTCTCCGGTGCTATTTGCCTCTGCTCTAACCGGATACTCGATTCGAGATTTTCTTGCGGCCGCCCGTGACATGGATGCTCGAATGGACGTTCCCATTCCCACTTCCCCCTTGAACCGCCTTCTCGGAGATATGTTCGAAAAACGACCACCTGCGGCAGTCAAGGGAAAGCGCTTCAAACTTTTCTATGCGCTCCAAGTCTCTTCCCGGCCCTTTCGAATTAAGCTTTTTTGTAACCAAGGCGAACGCTTGGACGAAACATACAGTCGATACTTGGAAAAGAGCATTACTGGTCATTTTTCACTCATCGGTTGCCCATTGAAATTTTCACTTGCAGGTAAAGAAGCCCGTTACTCCGGAAGCTAGAATAAAGCTTTCGGCACGTAGCCTGATTCATCCCATCCGCAGTATTCCACCACTTCCTTGAGCATACTCGAATAATTCTCTTAAACCTCTTCCCGGGTTTAATAAATACGGGGCCGACGTTTCACTTTCGAACGTCGGCCCCGTTTTTTGTGTCCTACTATACGAGCGACCAACTCTCGTGGATGGGAGACGGACTCAAAGTTCATTAGACTTATGCCGAAGCCCCCCGTGGTGTTTTATGGTTCGGATGCCATTGCCTTGCCTAGCCTCGACTTTTTCTTGAGAGAGGCATCTTCGGTCTGCGAACTTGTAGGAGTTATCACTCAACCTGATCGACCGTCGGGCAGAGGCAAAAAAATGCGTTCCAATCCCGTCAAGGAATGGGCTATCGAAAACGGGATCAAAATACTTGATCCCGAAAAACCTCTTGAACCGGAGGTGACTTGGTTGCGGCAGGAAGGCGTGGTTCTGGCAATGGTTATGGCATACGGTCATATTCTTTCCTCTGCCTTGCTGGATGCACCTGTCGCCGGGACTTTCAACCTGCATGGTTCCGTGTTACCTGCCTATCGAGGGGCTTCTCCTGTGGAAACGGCTTTGGCCCAAGGCGAGAAAGAGACTGGAGTAACACTTATGCGCGTGGTCTCACGCATGGACGCGGGCCCCATCGTGGATACCGAGATCACGCCCATAGCGCCGGATGACGATGGTCCCCGGCTTCGCGAGAAGTTGTCGGTTGCTTGTGTTCCTCTTCTACGCCGAAACCTACCTGTGCTTTTGGCGGGCGAAGCTTCGGAAACTCCGCAGGATGAAAAAGCGGCTACTTATTGTAGAAAGCTCCGCAAGGCGGATGGAGCTCTGGACTTTTACGCTCCTGCAGCGGTACTTGCGCGGAGGGTCACTGCTTTTCGAGGTTGGCCGGGTTCATGGTTCGAAGTTCAAGGGGTTCGCGTAAAGGTCGGTTCCGCAAAAGTCGTTGAATCTTGCGGAGAGATAGTGCCGGGGCAGGTGATTTTGCCAAGTCCTCGGGAAGTGGCTATTGGAACGTCGGAAGGCGCTTTGTCTTTACTCGAACTACAACGTCCGGGCGGGCGAATGATGCCAACCGCAGAATTTTTATCAGGTTTTCCTCTTGCGGAGGGAGAGCTCGTCGGAAGCCAAACTCTTTCTGAATTGCTTATCCCTTGAGTCCTTGATTTTCCCAATTCTTAAAAGTAAACTTGCATAAATCCGTTAAATCATATTAATAATTAAGTTGGAGTGTGGTAATGAATAATTGGTTAATTCTTCGTGGTGGGAGATTGGCTTCTAGTGGCTGGTCGTTTTTCTCCTTCCAAATGTTAACGCTGGTCGGCGTGCTTCTGTTTGTCGGCGCATTTTCTTCCGTGGTGGCGGCAGACACAAATGTGCGTCTGGCCAACCTCACGCAGGACTTGGAGTTGATCTCCAGGCAAGTGGCCAACCTCCGAAGCGAGGTGGAAATCTTGAGACGGGAGAACGCTCAGTTGAGGATAGTCGCCGAGCAAGCGACCAAAACTCAGGGTGTTTCCACAGGTAGTCTACAGGAGTTCGCTCGACAAATGGATGGCAGGCTGGAAAGTTTGCGAGTAGACATTTCAAAAAACAAGACAGGGGCAGAAGCTCTTCGGCGGCATGTGGATGCAGGTTTGCAAAAGCTGATTAAGCAAATGAATGCTGGTTTTGCTGCCTATAACAGTAGTTCACCACCGATTGCATCGTCACCGGTCGTGAAGTTTACCGACGATTATCCCAAGGACAAGGGTTTCGTTCATGTTGTGGGAAAAGGAGAAACCATCAGCAGCATCGCTCTCAAGTATAAATCCAAGATACCATGGATACTTTCCGCTAATCAAATTGCCGATCCCACAAAGGTTCACGTCGGGAAAGAACTTTTTGTCCCGCAAAGCTAAGAAAGAACAATTATGGCTAAATCAACTTCTCGTCTTGGTCGAGGTCTCGGTAGCTTGATCGCGGGCGGCGCCGGTGCTCAGGCGGTTGCCATGGATCCCGCGGTGCAAATGCCGGGCCATTCCGCTCTCAACGACGTATCCGAGGAGGTGACCACAATTGTCGATGGCCCCTTCAGTGATACGGTTGTCGCCAGCAATAGTGCCGAAAAAATTCTTGAGCTTCCTCTTGATGATTTGGTTCCCAATCCACACCAACCCCGCAAGACCCTGGATCCCGCCAAGGTGAGTGAGCTTGCCGCAAGTATCAAGTCCGAGGGTCTATTGCAACCTATCGTGGCTCGCAGGAACGGCGATGGTTATGAGATTATTGCAGGTGAACGACGATGGCGAGCCCACCGGGAACTAGGGCGAGATACAATCCTAGTGCGTTTGGTTGAAGCCACGGATCTTTCTTCAGCTTCACTCTCGCTAATTGAGAACCTGCAGCGCGAAGGACTGAATCCTCTTGAGGAAGCTCTTGGCTACTCGTCTCTCGTCAACGATTTTAGCCTGACCCAGGCTCAAGTGGCTGATAAAGTGGGCAAGAGCAGGACTTACGTGACCAACATGATGCGGCTCCTTCAACTCGACGAGGGTCTCAGGAATCTCTTGGTGGCCGGAAAGCTTTCCGTAGGTCACGCCAAGGTGCTTTTGGGAGTTGAGGAAATTGAGGCTCGAGGTGAACTTGGAGCTCGTGCCGCTCGCGAAGGGTGGAACGTGCGGCAATGCGAAGATGCCGTCGAAGGATTGCGTTCGAGTTCAGGCAAGACGACCTTTCGTCGAACCGGTGGTTCTCACTTGAATCCGGGGTTTCGTGAAATTGCAGATAGGGTCGCTTCTCGGCTCGGCGTTGAATCAAAAGTAACCGCAAATGGGGCTGGCAAAGGTAAGCTAATCATACCTTTCGCGGACGAGAATGACCTCCGCCGTATCGTTTCGGCCTTAGGCGCATAAGTCCTCAAAGAGGATTGCCTTTGTTGAAAAGAGGGCCATAGTGCTCTCTTCTACCTTATTGCTATGATAGTTTTTGTTACCACAGTTCTTATTCTTTTGTGCCTGTTGATCGTCCTTCTCGTGATGTTGCAACGCACCTCCGGCGGCATGGGTTCCGCTCTGGGCGGTGGAGCTGCCGACCAAGTGCTTGGAGCTGGTTCAGGCGCCCAATTAACAAAGATGACGGTTTGGAGCGTCTTGGGCTTCTTCGTACTGTCTTTCACGCTCTATGTCCTTTACCAGATGGGAGCCAAGGAAGATGGTTTGCAGCGAACGGGTGGAACTCCCCCGGCATTAGTCCCTGATTCTGCTGCTGGTCTCGGTTCTGCCGAAACACCATCGATTCCC
>CAWVZQ010000294.1:0-4192 GCA_963934405.1 uncultured Opitutales bacterium
TCTTTCCCCGGACGTAGGCATAGGGGAACATGTCGAGGGAACCGGGCAGAAAAAAACAGTGGTCGAAGCCATAATCCGTGGGGCCGATTTGGATGGGTTTGGTGAAATCGGTGTTCTCGGGACCTTGGACCTTGCCGTCCTTGGTGGTCATGCGCGTGCCCAGGTGCCATTTGCCGACGTAGCCCGTCGAGTATCCACCCGACCGGAACATATGTCCCACGGTATGTTGGGTAGTCGGGAAGCGCAGGCCGATGAAGCCCCATGGTCCACCTTGTTCCCCTTTGCCAAACCGGAAGGCATAGCGCCCCGTCATGATGGAAGTTCGGCTGGGCACGCAGACCGAGTCGGTCACGTGGGCATTGGTGAATTTCATGCCCTCTTTGCAGAGGCGGTCGAAGTGTGGAGTGGGGACTTTGGACTTTGCTCCACCGAAGGACTTGACGTCTCCATAACCCAAGTCGTCGGCGAGGATGAATACTACGTTCGGCCTTTCGGCGGCCGACAAAAGGACGCTCGAACAAAGAAGTATAACGAGGCTCAAAAGTTTTTTATTCATGATCGGATCTTATTTCTTGATCGGTTGGATTCCGTTGACGTAAACGACGTTGTACCCGCCATCCTGCGATCCCTTCGACCAGCCGTCGTAGGCATTTTTCGCAAGGTAAAACCGGCAAGCTTGCCCCTTTTGGGGCTGATTTTCGTAGGATTGCCCACCCGGAGGCGGAAGGCCCAAACCTTTCCACTTGCGGCTCCAGTACCTGACGTAGATCAGGCTTTCGGATATCTTGCCTTTCTCGACTTTCTCTATCTTCACCTCGGCCACTTTGTGGTCGTACTCGTAACCGCTCAGTACCGGAATGCCTTCGCGCTCCTTGTAAGAGTACACGGCTTGCACGTTACCCACGACGATATGGGTGGCGATCTTCTCCAGTTGTTCCTTCGAGGAGGGAGCCTTCGCCGCCCAGATCGAAGGTAATAAAACGAGAGAAAGCAAAGCAGACAAAAAGGGGATCGTTTTTCCGTTGATCATGTTGGAATTTGAACGGTTTTTGAGGTGAGGGGCAACCGCATAGGGAAGCTTACGGTTCTTCTTTCTTGATCAAGTGATGGATCTTTATGCCGTATTTTGATTCGACCTTGACCGCGTTGTTTTCCACGTATGCGGGCAAATCGATCTCTTTGTAAGAGAGCTCGAGGTTTTCGTCGTCGATCCACCGCACCTCGACGTCAAAGAAGGCTTTCCAATCCTTATGCTTGCCCATGAGGACGTCCAATTGATCCAGTTCCTCGCCCGCCTTGCGCAGGTTGGCATTGAAATAGAAGTAACCTGCGGCTCCTCCTCCCGAACAGGAGAAACTGGTGGCAACATATTGACCATTGGGGGATTTCTCCTCTTGGATAATTTCAACCTTGTCGTGATCCCTGCTCCCAAGGAAATGATCGCAGCGGACGTAACAAAGGATTGAAAGAAGCGCCAAGGTAAAAAGGATACTGCCTTTTTTCATGGGATCTTAATAACGCCGGAAGGAAATATTGTCCGCACCGAGAAGGCGGCGTCCAGTTGGCCGGATACCGGTTCGTACATGCCGTCCTTGCCCTTTTTGAGAAAGAGGAGGTACTCGGGGGGATTGACCTGGTTCTTGCCCGCCTGTTTCGGTTTCAATTCCTTTGCTTTGCCTTCCTCCTTCGATTTCACCTCGATCATCACGGGCTTCTTGAGGAAGCTGACCAAGTTCGGGCCGTCCTCGTATGGAGCGGCTCCTTTTTTGTAGCTGAAATGCAATAACCAGGTGCAGACGAAGGCGGGTTCTCCCTTAAGGACCGAAAGGGGGGTGAAAGCCGTTTTTTTTGCCTCGAAGCGAGCCTTGTCGAAAATCTTTTCGGACCACTGGGTTTTGGCCGATCCCCAGCCTTCGACGGATCCGATCATCACCAAGTCGGCTTCCTTGAAGAGGCGCTCGTAGGTCCAGTCCTCCACCTTGCGGGCGAAACCGAGGGAGAGAGTGAAGACAAACGAGAGAAAAGTGGCAATCAATGGCCTCATGGATTCATCTTCTCATTTTGATTCGACTAAGCGATATCAAAAACGCTTTATTCGTTGCGAAAAATTTCTTTCACAGAGCGGATAATAAACTTCATTTCCCTCCAAGTTCAGGAGTATGCTGACTATGAATTTATTATGAATAAAAATTACCCCCGCAGTAGTATCTCAGGGATTGCTCTTTTGCTTTGCCTGTTCCCAATCGTTTTCGCCTTGGGCGAGGAGCAAGCGGACTTCCGTTTCTCCGACGTCGGCAAGCAGACGGGATTCCTGCCTGGGGGATCCGGAATCCAGGGCCATGGAGCGGCTTGGGGCGATGTGAACGGAGATGGATGGCCGGATCTATACGTCGCGACCTTTCACTATAAGGACACGAAACCAAATTTGCTCTTCTTGAATCAGGAGGGAAAATTCAGATTGGATAAACAAAGTGAGTTGAGGCTATCCAACAGAGCAACCGGGGTGCTGCTCGCAGATTTCGACAATGATGGCGACAATGACCTCTACATCGCCTCCATGCCTTCTCCTGCGGGAAGCAAATTAGCCGAGCGACAAGGTCATGCCTTTGCGGGGTGCTCCCTCTTTCGCAATGATGGAAAGGGCATTTTCACAAACCTATCGAAAGGAAATGGAGCGTGCCCAGCGTCATTTGGGGGTCGATCCGCCGCAATACTGGATTTTGATGGAGACGGTCTTTTGGATCTATTGGTTGGTGAAGACCCGAATTCGGGATACAACGGATCGGAAACCACGAGCTCGCGCTTGTTCAGGAACTTGGGCGACCTGAAGTTCGAAGACGTTTCGCGTAAAGCCGGCATTCCGGAAGGCATACCCGGTCTGGGGGTGGCCGCTCAGGACGTCAATCTCGACGGATGGCCCGACTTACTCATAGTATCCACAAAAGGTTCCCACTTGTTTCTCAACGACAGGAAAGGAAAGTTCAAGGAAGCCGAATGCAGCCCGAAAACCTTTCACTGGCCGGATGCAAAAGGCGACGACATGGTCTGTGGAGCAACCATTGGCGACGTCAATCATGATGGGTTGCCCGACGTCCTGCTGGGCCAGCATTTTAAAACCCCCTGGATCAAGCCCGTGGCCAACAGGCTCTACCTGAATATGGGTATCGAGAACGGGGAGCCAACCTTTGAAGATCAAACCGAAAAGGTTGGCCTGTTGGCTCTGCCGTTGAAGTCCCCGCACTTGGAGGTGCAGGATTTTGACAATGACGGAAGAATGGACGTCTATGCATCAATCGTGAAATTCGATGCGGATGGAAACCCGACTCCCTTGATTTTCAAAAATATGGGGAACGACAAGAAGAGCAAGCTTCCGAGCTTCCGGGCAAGGGCGCTTGCAGTGAATGATTTTCCGACGCAAGAGGACCGGTCCATCAAGAGCTCCGGAAAGTTTTTCCAAAAGATGATAGAGGAGGGAAAAATCATTTATTCCGCTCCCGGACCAACTTGTGATTTCAACAAGGACGGGAAAATGGACATGGTCTTGCCCTGCTGGTGGAAAGAGCGGGATTCCCTTCTATTACAGAACGAAACCAAAGGTGGAAATTGGATCCAAGTCGAGCTCAAGGGAACGGACGGGGTCAACTCGATGGGGATCGGTTCACGGGTTACTATCTATTCCCGACGGGCGGGAAACCCGAAGTATTTGCTTAGCATGAAGGAAGTCGCTTCGGGTTTCGGATATGCGTCGGGTCAGGAGGCCGTCGTTCATTTCGGCTTGGGGGAGAAGGAGACTTGCGACGTCCAAATTACGTTGCCCCATGGCAAGGGGACGATTACCCGGGCAAACCTTTCGGTAAACCGGCGCATTGTGATCCCAACCAAGGAGGAATTGTGTGACGAAAATTTGTCCAATCGCCCGTGGCCTCCCGAACTACCCGGAGTCAAGGAGCATTACGCTTCCGTCCAAACGGACAGGTTCTTGGAAATCCCCAAGTCCGTGAGTCAAGCGATGAGCGAGGAAGGTTATGCGGAATTTGAAATGGCCAAGGTTGCTCCGCAAGTGGAGATCGCTTTTCACGACAAGCTCGGGTCCAACGCTGCGGAGAGGCGCTTGTGGTCATCCTGGGGGGACATATGCGTGGCCCGGGATGGATCGGTTTACAGCGGGATAGGAGACCATGGAGACGATGCG
>CAWVZQ010000295.1:0-4184 GCA_963934405.1 uncultured Opitutales bacterium
CATTAGCCATGATTTATTCCGGGCTTTCCATGATGAAAGCCGACTTGAAAGACGGGTATGCTCGTCTTGTTCGTTTAGAGATGTCGGCTCTGTCCGAAGTGACAGAGTTACTCGATGTTAAAGTCGACTGGAAGACACTCCCATCCCATGTCGATTCCTTGAATGACAACGATCGTTCCCGCATCTTGGGGATTCGCGAGGATTTTGTCGCATCAGTTGAAAGAACCAATGCGATTAGAGATCGATTTCCCGAGCGTTTACTGGCTCCTTTGTGGGGGATTGAACCGAGACCTTCCCTTCTCGGGAATGGGGAGACGATGTCAGGTGAAGCAGTTATCGCAAAGACGCCAATGAAGGGCTGGATCTCTCTGTTGTGCGCAGCTGCCGCTTTGCTAATGATGGGATTGGGTTCCTTTTTCGGTTTTCGGAGAATCAAGACCAAGCGATACGTTGAGAACATACCTACTTCGCCCTCCGCAGGGCTGGCTTACGGACCTGCCGAAATCAAGGGGATTGTCGAGTGTGACCCCGCTCGTTCTCTCAAGGGTCCCATAAGCGATGCAAAATGTGTTTATTACAGATACAGAATCACCGAGCGCCGCCGTTCCGGAAAGAAAACTAGAACCGTCGTCATTAAGGATGAGAAACAGTATGTGCCTTTCCAATGCCGGGATTCCGAAGGCGTAATTGCAATCGAGCCCGAGGGGGCGGAATTCACTGCCGATTTCAAGGTCAAGAAGAGGATAGGTCGCCAGACGCATTACGAATGGCACATTGCTCCATCGACCGAGCTTTACGTTTTGGGTTCTGCCGTGGTGGATAAGGTAAAGGGGGACCATCTGGTTATTTCCGATGGAGATAATGATGGTTTTCCTTTCCTAGTTTCCGACGAGACGGAGACTGAAGTCATGCTGCGTCAGGGGCGCAAGGGATTGCTTGGAATTGGTTTTGCTCAGAACGGAGCGGTTTTCCTCGGTCTCACCCTCTTTGCCGCCCTTGGCTCGTTCGCTGCTACGGATTTTCTACTGTCGGCCTTGGTTTCGCCCATGTTCCTGGGGTTTAGCATGTTTGTCCTCATGTTCAACGACCTTGTCTTTTTGCGGAATCGCGTGAAGCGAGCTTGGGCAAATATCGAGGTCTCACTCAAAAAACGGGCGGATCTGATTCCTGGTTTGGAAAACATCGTCAAGGGCTACTTGTCCCACGAACAGTCTGTCTTGGAGGCTCTTACAGGACTAAGAACTGCGGTGGTCGGAAAAAACTCCTATTCCCCGACTGAGGTGGATTCCGCGATGCAGCAAGAGACGGTCCTCACCAACCGACTGTTTGCTCTTCGTGAAGACTCACCCGATCTTAAGGGCGATACTGTCACGGATGACTTTATGCAACGCTTGACTCGAATGGAAAACGAGGTGGCTTTGATGCGAAAAGGCTACAACGACGGCATCGAGCGTTACCACGAAGCTAAGAAAAGAATTCCCGAGGTTTTTCTCGCCAAACTTTTCAAGTTTCAGGATGCCGAATTTCTGAGGTTCTCGATGGAGGTCAGGGAAGTTCCCACCTTGTCCTTTGATGAGGATGTCTCGCAAGAAGACAAAGTGGCAGAGGCTCCTGTCGCAATCGAGGAACCTGTAGTCGAGACGGATTCATCGTTACCTGCAGTTTACATCTACAAGGACGAACAGCAGATGGGTCCGTATACTGTCGATCAATTGAGGGCTTTCGTGGAAAACGGGGATTTTGCGGAGAATGATCGAGCCTGCTTTGACGGGAAGAACTGGGTGACTATCGGTCAAGTTCCGGGATTTGCCGAATGAGCTTCTCGCTCATGCGCCTTTAGCATCGGCAGTTTCCTTCCGGCTGAGTTTCCAGCGATGTCGGTTACTTCAATTGGGGGACGGGGCGATTGTCGTATCGTTGGTAGAGTCGAGTGTGCCGACTCTCCAAGTCAACTTCGTTTCCGGCAAGAATCATGTGCTTGACGGAGGTGCGGATATCAAGCAAATCCCCCGAGGTGGCGATGAACGTAGCATCTTTGTCAACTTCCAGAGTTCCCAGAAGATTAGCGACGCCTGCGATCCTAGCTGGCTCGATGGTGATTGATGCTAAGGCCTTTGATCTGGAAAGGCCATGGGCTACCGCGTGGGCAGCATGATAGGGTAGGTTGCGTTGGTGGGCCGCTGACCAACCGCCCAGGCGTAATCCAATGGATAGGGGTACGCCCGCCTCGGCCAAGATCCCCGGTGCTCGGAATTGCAAGTCATGGGGCAGGTTGCGCAGGCGAGGAGCGGTGAAAACATGATGATAGATCACAGAGACTTTTTCTTTTGCCAACCAATCTGCAAGCTTCCATGCATCTTGCCCGCCCGAAAGGACCACACGGTATTTCCTTTTAATGGCCCACTCGATTCCTGCTTTGATTTGGCGGACTTCGTCGGCATGGATCATGATGGGAATATTTCCCGTAATGGCAGGGAGCATGGCCTCCCATGCAGGGACTGTTCTAAAGCTCTTGGGTTCGGACTCCTTGGTCCGTCTGTATGCTTCCGCTTGGTTGAAAAACTCATCGATCTCGCGTACTCTCTGCAAACGCGCTTCCGTCTGTTCCTTGATTGATTTCGGTTTCGAATCTCCGGATGACTGGTGCTGCGGCAGGGTGAAACCATGCCCTGGCCACCAAAGATGCAGAGCGACTTTTTTGCTGATCGTCATCTCCTCGACTCCCCATCCATCCAACGCGATTAATCCTGAGACTCCGGAAATTGTTCCTCCCATGGGCGCGACCACGGCATGGGTGATACCGTTCGCCCGGGCCACGGGGATGAGTTCGGAGTCCGGGTTCACTGCTACCCAGGCCTCTACGTCGGGAGTGTGAGTGCCGACTTCCCGTTCGTCGCGGGTCGGGCGCAAGGCACTGATTTCGGTTAAGCCCAGAGACGAGCCCGGACTGATCAGTCCGGGATAAATTTCCAGATCCTTCCACTCGATTATCTTGACCCCATTCGGAGCCTTGACGGATTTTCCGATGGCCCGAATCTTGCCATTCTCCACGAGTATTTCCCCTGGTTGGAAAACTTGAGTCGGGGTTGCCTGTATTTTTTTCGCTCGATAAACCGTTTGTCCGGCAAGTATTCCCCCGAGGCTTGAAAAGAGAAGCGTAAGGGTGGCTAACTTATTCATCGACGAGCTCCTTTCCCATGGTTGCATTCAGTCCTGCAGGAGTGAGGAAACAGATCACATGCGGTTTCCAAAGAAGACCGAAAGAATTTCTGCTTCGCTTCCTCGGATGTGCCCGTCTCCTTTCCTTCCCCTAGGGATTTGCGGGCCTTGGCAACCAAGCTATCCCTTTCCTTGGCTCTTTCCTTCTCTCGTTCCCTGGTCCTTTTGAGCTCGTGATACAAGTGGCCGTCAATCCAAGTCTGCTTGCATACCGTCCGGTAATCTAGGGGGTTGGTAGACCAGACGGCGAGGTCTGCATCTTTACCCACCTCAAGGGAACCGACGTGCTTGTCGATGCCGAGTTGTTTGGCGGGGTTGAGGGTTACGAACTTAAGGGCCTCCGACTCGGAAAGGGCTCCATACTTGACCGCCTTGGCGGCTTCGAGGTTCATGCGACGGGCATGATCGGAGGAATCCGAATTAAAACTGACTACGCATCCACGCTCGTGCATGAGAGCGCCCGCATAGGGGATAGCGTCGTAAACCTCGAACTTGTAGGCCCACCAGTCTGAAAAGGTGGAGGCGCCCGCTCCATGCCGTGCGATCTCGTCCGCTATCTTGTATCCTTCCAGGACGTGCTGGAGGCTGGCGACCCGTACGCCGAAGCTTTCCATGGTTCTCAAGAATACCAAAATCTCGTCCTGTCGGTAGGAATGGCAATGAATGAGTCTCTCGCCGCGGATGATCTCCAGTATCGCCTCGAGTTCAAGGTTCCTGCGGACGGGTGGTCCGGTTCCTTGCTTTGCTTGTTGGAGTTGTATCCCGTATTGGCGGGCCGCTGTGAAACGGTTGGAAAAAAAGGTCTTCACTCCCATCCTGCTTTGCGGGAAGCGCGAAGTGTACTTGTCACCCCAGTTGGCCTGCTTGACGTTTTCACCAAGGGCGAACTTGATCCCGCTGGGCGCTGCCTTGAGCAACATTTCATCCGGTTGTTGACCGAGCCTGAGCTTGATGACGGCATTTTG
>CAWVZQ010000296.1:0-4184 GCA_963934405.1 uncultured Opitutales bacterium
TGCTCGGCTTAGCAACGTTAGGCCCTTTAGGCACTTGTTGTCCCGCTCCAGGAACCTTTGGTTCACTTGCGGGAGCCCTTGCCTTTCTCGCACTTTTGGAATGGTCGCATCTACCGCCATCATACATTTTGTGGGGATTCACGCTTCTTGCCTTGCTCGCAATTCCGATTTGCTCAGCAGCCGAACGCATCCTTTGCAAACGCGACCCGGGAGAGGTAATAATCGACGAATTCGTTGCCATGCCGCTAGTTTTCTGGGGCATTTCGAATGACCTCACCACCCTCCAAGGAACTCTCGAGAAGCTGACCTTAACAGTGGCCGGCTTTGTTCTTTTTCGTATTTTCGACATATGGAAACCACTTGGTATTAATCGCCTCCAAGCGCTACCAAAAGGTCTTGGGGTAGTAGTCGATGATCTGGGAGCTGCATTCGCCGCCGGATTATGCTTGTGGATATTTACCTAAACTTTTCCTTTGTCTTTTTTCCTCTTTAAGGCCCAAATCAAAATTGAACATGAGCGAAGATGCGCCAGCAATTGTATTGGAAGTAACCAATCAGATGGGAGTTCACGCTCGCCCAGCCGCTATGATCGTGCGAATCGCCAATAACTACACCGGCGAAATCTGGGTGGAAAAAGATGGCGAGCAAGTGAACGGAAAAAGTATAATGGGAATCATGATGCTTGCCGCGGGCAAGGGAACCAAACTCACCTTCCATGCAAATTGCGAGAACGCGGAAGGTTTCTGCAAAGAGATGACCAAGCTATTCGTGAGCAACTTCCAAGAAGAGTAAATCCAGTCAAAGCACGGATGGCTTTAGACTATTCGTCAACATCGTAGAAACCTGCCATTTTTTCATCATGAAAGGCCTTGATTCTGACGAGTATTTGGGATGGCCTCGCCATTTGCTCAACTTCTTCGCGTAATTTTTCCGCTTCGAGAATAGTGAAGCGACGGGCAAAAAACTTCAGCTCCGGGATGAGAGGCGGAGCCACGCTCATTTCATCGATCCCCAACCCCATCAACAATGCCGTAAAGTGAGGATCTCCAGCCATCTCTCCGCAGACGGAAACCTCGACACCCTTCTTCCTCCCAACTTCCGCCACATGCCCCACAGCTCGAATCACTGCTGGATGATGGGGTTCGTACAGATAAGCGATCTGGTTGTTGATCCTATCAACCGCTAGCAGATACTGAACAAGATCGTTGGTTCCGATGCTAAAGAAATCAGCGTGCTCGGCTAACAGATCGCAAATGGTAACGGCAGCAGGAGTCTCGATCATACAACCTACGGGAGTTTGCGGATCAAAAGCCTCTCCTCTTTTCTTCAGTTGCGTCTTCGCCTCATCGAGAGTTTCTCGGGCACTGAGCATTTCACCAACTCCGCTAATCATTGGGAACATGATCTTGACCTTACCAAAGGCGCTGGCCCTCAAAATTGCCCGGAGCTGAGTCAGAAAGACATCCTTATTACGAAGACAAAACCGAATGGCTCTGAAGCCCATGAATGGATTGTCCTCCTTTACGCGATCAGAGGAACCAAGCACCTTGTCTCCACCCAAATCAAGAGTTCGAATCGTCACGGGCAAGGGAGAAGAGGCTTCCACCACCGCCTTGTACTCTTGAAACTGCTCCTCCTCATCGGGAATTCGATTGTGCCGAAGAAAAACGGACTCTGTTCGAAAAAGTCCTACCCCAAGGGCACCGTTTTCGTTCGCTTTCGCGACCTCTTCGGGAGAATCAGCATTGGCGAAAACGGTTAACTTCCGTCCATCGGCAGTCTCGGCGGGCAAGGAACTTTCATCAACCACGAGGTCCAAAAGCTTCTTTCGCTTAAAACTGACTTCCCCGTAACGGAAAAGAGTTTGTTCACCGGGGTTGATGACAACCGTTCCCTCAAAACCATCGACAAGTACGGTGTCACCGTCTTGCAAGTTAACGGTCAACTCCCTGAGTCCCACAACTGCCGGTATCTCACCCGCTCGGGCCATAATTACTGCATGACTGGAACGGCCACCACTATCAGTGGCGATGCCGAGAATCTTCGATCTATCCAGCGAAGCCGTATCCGATGGCGTAAGATCTTCGGAAACCAGTACTCTGGGTTCATCCAAAAAAGCAGTGCCAGATCCCGTAGCGCCGAGCAGGTTACGTAAAAGACGACGAGTGACGTCCCGGACGTCGGAAGCTCGCTCACGCAGGTATTGATCTTCAAGTCCGTCGAAAAAATCAAGGTAACGAGAGCTAACGCGATGCAGACATTGCTCAACGTTGTCCCCTGTGTTATGCACCTCTACGACAACGTCGTCGATCAAGGCCTGATCCTCCAGCACGAGGACATGCGCATCAAAAATGGAGGCTTCGTTTTCCCCCAGACTTTTCGCAACGTCGGCTCGAATTTCCTTAATCTGTTCACGAGTCTCCAACAACGCTTGCTCGAAACGAGTAATTTCCGCTTCCTGACTCTCCTTCCCTACCGAATAAGAAGGCACCTCCACTTCTCCATGAAGAAAGCGGAATACGCGACCATGAGCGACACCGGGGGAGGCCGCTATGCCGTGAAGGATAATTTCACGTCTTTGGGTATCTTCAGGCATGGAAAATAAATCTCAGGCAACTGAGGGGGAAAAATAATGCCTGAAACTGGTTGATTCCGCCACAAAAAAAGAAGTTCTTTTAGGCGAAAGCGGTTTCTTCAATAAAGCAATCCTCTCCCCACGCAGAACGGATTGCCTTGATTCCACAGGAAATACTTAACCCACTGTCCATCAAGGCGTAACAGCATGAACCACTCCCGCTCATTCCGCATTTCCAGCCAAAATCCTCACTCAACTCCTCGAGCAGGATAGGAAATCCCGGACATTTTTCAAAAACGGGCTTTTGAAGGTCGTTTGCCAGCAAAGCATCCACACCATCGCTTCCTTCGGTCCATTTCGCCAAAAGAGCCCTGGCATGCCCCATATCGGAATACCAACCGGGATTGCGCGCCAGGCGATCGTAAACCTCGGGCGTATCCATTCCCAAACTTGGTGCGAAAAGAAGCAAACGGCGACCGCGAAACCTTTCGGAAACTTTTGCAGGCAGAGGCTTTACGGATTCTCCCCTGCCCTCCAATAAACAAGGTTCGCCGAATAAGAAAAGCGGGCAATCAGAGCCAAGTTCCCCAGCCAAGTCCAAGAGGGTTTCAAACGGCAAGGACACTTTGGCAAGTAGGTTTAACGCGTGCAAAGTAGCCACTGCATTGGAACTTCCCCCACCCAAACCACCGCCAACCGGAATACGCTTGCTGATAGTGATGCAAACATTCCATTCACACCTCGCCTTATTCAACCATGCCCGAGCCGCCCTCGTAGCAATATTATCCTCTCCTGCGGGCAATTGTAATTCAGGGCATAGGCAATCGACCTCTCCATGTCCCACCCTCGCCTCGATGGTGACGACGTCTCCCAAAAGCAAAGGAGCCGCTACGGAAAGTATATCATGAAAGCCATCAGGGCGCTTGCCTGTAACCGCGAGAAATAAATTCACCTTTGCGGGCGAGAAAACGCTAACGCTTCGAATTCCTGACTTCATTGATGACTGCGTCTAGCATTAGGTTCTCATTGAGGCGAACCGAAATAAAAGTTTGCCCGATTCCCTTTTCGCGCATGATGTTCGAATCAATGCAGATCCAAAACACAACAGAGGTAATCTTAGCTCTGGACGTAGAGTCTAGAAGCCGAGCCGAAACGATAATTCAAGCTGCTGGAGAAAACCTGAAGTGGATTAAAATCGGTCTGCAAACCTACCTGCGCGATGGACCTACCTTCGTATGCGACTTGGCGAGCGAGGGCAAAAACATCTTTCTCGACCTCAAACTGCACGATATCCCGAACACAATGGCGAAAGCCATAGAAAGCCTTTCGAGCCTTCCTGTTTCTATGCTTACGGTTCACGCCTCGGCTGGTTCGGAAGCCTTGGCCCGCTGTTCCGACACCATGCGCGGGGTCCTTCCTGACGCCACCTTGCTCGCAGTCACCGTACTGACCTCCATGGACTCGGAAAACCTCAATAGGCTAGGAGTAATGAATACCCCCGAAGATCAAGTGACAAGGCTCGCCAAACTTGCGACCGAGGCGGGAGTCGGAGGTATAGTCTGCTCACCCAAAGAATTAAGCTCGCTCTGCGATGCTTTGCCTTCGGGAG
>CAWVZQ010000297.1:0-4179 GCA_963934405.1 uncultured Opitutales bacterium
TCCGAGGGTTAGCTTCAAGAGAAAGTCCGACATAACCAGTTTGTCGCCTAGGTTGAAGAAGCCATCCTCCTCCTCATCTTCTGGAAAGAAGCGCAGGGGATCGTTGCCCGTTCGCTCGACGCTTCCGTTCCCGTTGTTGTCGACCAGCTTGGACCCCGCGGCATCGGGACTATATTCAGAACCCTTTAGGTAGAGCAGGTCGCGGAAGGTGTTGCGAAGCTCATGTCGATTCAGTCTTCGCAGCACAGTCTGCCCACCGGTGCTACGGCTATTTTCGTATGCTATTGCTAGCGCGTGAGTCAATGATTCGACGACACTCTTGACTTCTGACTGCTTGGGGCGAGGTTGCTTCTTTGGAGGCATTTCGCCAAGATTGAGTTGATCGAGAATACCCTGCCAAATCTCTAGGTTTTCGATCTTGGAAAGATCTTTACCGAGGTCGTCGAAACGGATTTCTCCCTTTTGTTTCTCAGGACCGTGGCAGTCGTAGCAGTGTTGTTTGAGGAAGGGATCTAGCTCGTTCAGCGATTCATCCGCCCAAGCAAGCGAGCCAATGAGTAGAGTAGCAATGCTAGGAAGCAGTGATGTTTGCCTACGAACGAAGGAAGTAATCAATGATTTCATAATCACTCAAGACCTCCGGCAGATAGTGAGTCTTAGCCAACCCAGTCTAGGACCATTCCAAGCCGGACAGCGTTCCCGTGCTGGAACCGAATTGATCGATTTCCAGTCCCGAATTCTGAAGAATTGAAAGCAGTAGGTTTGCGGCAGGTACTTCGGATACGCCTTCGGCTAATCGTTTTTCTTGACTGACCAATCTGGCCGAACTCTTTAGATCCTTTAGATGCGGTCCAGGGTAAACCTTGTGCTCGCCGTGCTTAAAACCGCCACCGGCCAGAACTAGGGGGAGGTTTCTGGTTGAATGTCCCCCTGTAGCCATTCCGCAACCATAAAGAATGGAAGTGTGATCCAATAAAGTGCCACCGTTAATAGGGTCTTCCTGTGCCTTTAGAAGGTCCACTAGGTAGGACATCATGGAAACCTGAAAACCTTCGATTTTCTTTAGAGCGGCTACCGGTTCGGATTTCTCGCCGTGGTGAGAGAAGCCGTGATACCCACCGCTAAGGCCAAAATCGCCATTGGCGAAACCGCTTGTACAGGTGATTGCTCGAGTGGAATCCGTCTGTATGGCAAGGGCAATGATTTCGATCATGGCCTTAAGCTGCTCTTCCGTACGATTCCCTGGTTTTGGTTCCTCCGCCTCTGGTTTGGGCTTGGGGCGTTTGAGCCAAGGTTCCTGCTGGTCGATCTTCTTTTCCAAGGTGCGAACCGAGTCGAAATACTCCTCTAATTTACGCTGGTCGTTTTTGCCAAGTTTCCCGTTCAAGGATTTCGCCTGATCCATCACTACGTCCAGAATGCTGTTCTGGCGTTTGAATCGTTCGGCTTCGGAGGCCTTCTGCTGCGGGGTGTCCTCAAAAAACATCGCCTTATAAGCGGCCCGCATATCCATGTTGGGCACCTGTACTCCGGTTCGGGTAAAACTGAGAAGGTTGCGTTCCCGTACTCCGAGGGTCATTGATGGAAAGCGTGTGGCGGCTCCATGATGCTCGGCCAGTTTCTGGTCCAGACTGATGTTCCCTTCGGGGTAATTGTGAGCCAAGATCGGACGTATGCCGCTAAGGAATACGGGGACTCCCTGGTGACCTCCCGTGAAGCCATGGTCGAGATTCTGGAATAAAGTTATGTTCTTGCGGTGTTTTTCCAGCGACTTCAAGGTTTCGGGCATGTCGTAGTTCGGCCCTGGCTGATTCACGTCCGGAAAAAAAGCCTTTTGATAAACTCCGTAGTTGTTTGATAGGCAGACAAATCTCTTTACCGGTTTCCCTTTGGTTGCTGCGGCCAAGACAGGGGGGGCTAAGGACTCCATCAATGGCAGGGCCATCGCCACGCCTGCGCCTCTTAAAAAACTTCGTCTATTTAAATTTGTATCCATCACTTAGATCTCCCTTGAATGCCGGTTATTGCTGCTTCTAAAACTCTACCTTCCCATCATGAATAAAGAGTTCGGTATTTCAAGGCATTTAAGCCTCCACTCACCAAGTTTATTTTTGGGCACAGTCACTGGGAACCTTGTTTAAGGTAAGGTATACCAGCTCGTCGAATCCGGAGCCATCGGCTGCATCCGGTTTTATTTTCAGTTGCATTTGATTTACCGGTTTGAGGTCTGCAATAGTAAGGAAAGCGGTTCGACCTTCATCCGAAAGGCGCACCGCAGACACGGGAACCTCGTCCTGTCCCGTTTTTCCGGGATTGCTCAGCGAATATTGCCTGGACCCGTAACTCGCGGCCCACTTGTAATTCCATTGTTTAATTTGATAACGGCCGACGTCGGTTGCTGATTTAGGGGCGAGCTTGAAGTTGAAGCTTAATTCGATGCCGTCGGCTCTGACTTGAACGTTGGTTAATAGCTTGGTTGGTTTACCTGTGTAGCGGAAACGGTGGACATGCCCTTGAGAGAGACCTTTTCTCCCACCACCGTTCCATCCGTTCAAGCCCGTCGCGTAGACTTGACCGTCCTTGGGATTCACGCGAGCCCTATGAATGCCTGTGGAGGCATCGATTTTTAAGCGGGTTATGGCGGCTTGCGATTGTCCTTCGATTTCCTGAAGCATCATGTAGTAGAGCCACCCCTTGCCGAAGCTCGTATGGAGCAGGCGTCCAGATAGGGGGCCCCACCGCGGATCGTCGACCCAGAGCTGTCCCCCGGACGAATTGTCGAAGTCCTGCGGCATCCAGATAATCGGCTGGTCGAAGGTTTTCGGTGGGACGACTTTCCTGTGGTCGATTCGACCACCGTCGGGGGCCCAGAGTTTTTTCCCGTGCGCATGGGTTTGGACATATCCGTAGAAGCCGTTCGGCTTGCAGAGGCTCACCTTGGACGCCGGCATCCAGCTTCCCTGGTTGTCGCTCACAGTCACTCGTCCGTCGGGTAGTATGCCCATCCCGTTCGGGGTTCGGAAGCCGGTGCAATGAACCGTGCGTTTCTTGCCGTCTGGAGATACCTTGATCACCGAGCCGGGCAGTGCATAAGACGTATATTGTCCAGACTTGGCGTAATACAGGTTGCCTTGGGCATCCCGCTGCAGGTCGAAATTAAACGCGTGGAAAAAGGTGGAGACGTCGTCGTCTGCGCTGAAGCTCTCATAGAAGTCCGCCTCGCCGTCGTCGTTCAAGTCGTGTAGGCGGGTGAGCCGATCCTTGCAGGTGACGTAGACGAGACCATCTATCACTTGAAGGCCGAACGGTTCGTACATGCCGGCGGCGAATCTTTTCCACTTCAAGTTCGCCAAGGACTCGTCCACGCCGGAGACGATCCAGACGTCTCCCCCATGGGTGCAAACCGCCATGCGCCCATCTGGAAAGAAGGCGAGGGCGGAGGTGCGGAACCATACCTTGCCCGGTTTCTTGGCCGGGAGGGTCAGCTCGTCGAGTACGTATGCTCCTGCGCTTTTAGAAAGTTTTCCCTTGGTGGAGAGGAGCTCCGGCCAGCGAAGCTTTCCTCCGTGCAGAAGTTTTTCGGGGTCGGGCGGCCGGCCCTTGGCCTTTTGGTGATTCAGGTAGCCGGCGAAGGAGAGCAGCCGAGCATTGGTTTGGCCGGCGTGCCGAACGACTTGAAACAGCCTGCTTTTCTTGGATGCGGGGATGGTGAGTACGGTTCGTCCCTGATCATCGAAGTCCCAGCTCATGCCCTCGGTTTGCCCAAGGGCGGCTGCTGCTGTGAATTGGGTGGCTTTGCCTTCCTCCAGAATCAGGGCCACCGCCATTTTCCCGATATTGCCATTGGCTTTCCGGTCCAATTTCACGGTGGGTGCCTTGAAGCCGAGAAACCCTCTGCTGGCATCATCGTTTCCTAGCTTGGTTACGGCCAGCTTCAGGGACCTTGTTCCGGGCCCGACCCGAAGGGTTTGAATGATTGCCCCGAATCCTCCCGCCTTGCCCGGCATCTCGATTATCTTTCGCTTGTTTATGGAATAGGAGAGCGCCACTCGGTTTCCGTGCAGGTAGTGACCATCGTAACTCATCCACTTTTCCGGCATGGGACCGCGCGGGTGGTTTTTCCATTCTGGATAATCGAAGGTGCCTTCATGCGCCCATTGCCAGGTTTGCAGACCGTCA
>CAWVZQ010000298.1:0-4140 GCA_963934405.1 uncultured Opitutales bacterium
AGCGGCTAGGCTTTTCATGACTTGTCGTGTGTGAAGTAATTCGTTCATGACGAGCAGCGAGATAAGAATACGGGTAATCATGCAATCGGTGAATTTGGTTTAAGGGGGGAAGATTTTTGAAGTTTGATGAATCAAGTGCAAGGAAAGACTTGGATATCCTTTGCGTCCACCATCGCCATTAGCGACTTGAAATTCTTTGGCGCCGTTACGTTTTATCGAACACCCTTCTGTGCAGAAGGTAGGCCAAGAATGCCCCTATTATCTGAGCAACGCAGAATGAAATCACGTCATCTGGGTTGATGCCGGAAAAGGTGTTCGAGAACGCCCTGCCAATCGTTCCGGCCGGGTTGGCAAAGGAAGTGGAGGAGGTGAACCAATAGGCTGCGCCAATGTATGCGGCAACTGCTGAAGCGACTCTTTCCTTCGTTGACAAAAGGATTATCAATAAGAGTCCGAAGGTGGCGAATGCTTCGCTGACAAATAGATTCGTTCCCGATCTGCCTTTTTCGGAAAAATTCACTGCGTCGATTCCGAACATGTAGTTGGCGAGCATGACTCCTGCAATGGCTCCCGCTATCTGCAGAATGACGAAGCCCGCGCAAGTCTTGATGGAAATATCTCCCTTCAGGCAGGACACAAGTGAAACCGCCGGATTGAAATGCGTGCTGAAGGACTGAAAGGAGCTGATTAGAAAATAGAGGGCAAAGACCGTGGCCAAGGTATTTGCCAGAAGGGTGATTTGCTCATTTTCGGGGTTGAGGTTTTGTCCCATGATTCCTGAACCCACAACTGCGCAGAATAATATCCCTGTCCCTAGAAACTCTGAAATGTATTTAGCCATATTGTGTTATGAGTTTTAACTACCGATAAATATCTCGTTTTTCAACTGCCTTTGTCCCAGATTCGGGGAGGGTGTTTATGAGAGGTCTGAATTCTCCGCGCCAAGCAAGGCGACTCGTCAGTGGGAACCGACGGATTGTATGACGGTAGTCGTGACCATGTTCCTGTGGTTAGGCGGAAGCGCTGATTTCGTCGTCCCACAAATCCGTGCTCAAATATTTCAATCCGGAATCGCAAATATTGACGGCGATGGTCTTGCCCTTATAATCGCCGTTTAACAATTGGTAGGCCCCGGCGATGTTCGCGCCCGACGAGTAACCGGCGAAAATGCCCTCGGTCTTGGCCAAGCGACGCGTAACTTCGGTCACCTCGACGTCATCTACCGTGAGGTGCCCGTCCACGTGATCGTGGTTGATCAGAGGCAAATCCTTTGCATAGCCACCCCCTTGAATTACGTGGGAACAACAAGTGATGCACGAGCCTGCGAGCTTGGCCGCCCCGTGAGGCTCGACGATGAAGCACCCGATATCCGGGTTGTGCTCCTTAAAGGCGCGGGCCACGCCCGCAAAGCCTCCGCCGGTACCGACAAAATCGCAGAAGGCATCGATTTCGCCATTCGTTTGACGGAGCCACTCCGGGCCGGTGTGCTCGTAATGAGCCTGAGAGTTTTCCTCGCGCTTGAATTGATCTGCCCGAAAAGCATCGTGTTCTTCCGCCAAGTTGTTGGCGGTATCCTCCACCCGTTTCATGTCTTCCTCGGTGATGCCCTGTTCTGGGTCGCTTAGCTCGACGAGCACGACGGTGGCTCCCATGGCCCGCATCATGGCGGCTCGTTCGGGGGTGTTGCCTTGAGACATAATGGCGATGAACGGATACCCTTTCACCGCGCACACCATCGCGAGCCCGTTGCCAGTGTTTCCACTGGTAAGCTCGATCACGGTTTGGCCCGGTTTCAACAGGCCTTTGTCTTCCGCAGACTGTATGATTGCCCGCGCGATGAGATCCTTTTTCGAACCGCCCGGGTTAAGGTATTCCAGTTTGGCTAGAATCTTTCCGTCGACGCCGGCCGTCAGGCGGGAAAGGTCCACCACCGGGGCGTAGCCGACGGCATCTATGACGGAGGAGCATATGTTATCATTCATTGTTTTATGCGTTCTGCTTTTTAAGTAGAGGGTTCAGCGGTCGGTAGGATTCGGCCAGACCGTGTGAGTTCTTCCAGCTTCATTCAAGCTCGACCGGGGCGAAGGCGATGATGGTCCGTCCCCGCTTTGGGTAGACCACGAGTTCGCCGCCTTTCTTGATCACGGTCTGAAGGTCCGCAGGCACCCCGTCGACTTGGTAAACAACGTCTTTCTCGATGGAGACTTGGTGACTGCCAACCGGGCTTGCCAACCGCAGCGTTCCCGTGTTCATGGCCACGATCATTCCGCGGATGGAGTCGTCGTGGGAGCGGACGAGTATCTTGTGGGGAACCTTATCCGAGCGGTAATGACAGAGCACGGCCTCGCGTCCCGCCACGGCTGCGATCTTGGGGGGAGCGAGCTTGCCGTCGAGGACGAAGGAGGTCTTCTTGGCGTTCAAGGTTACGGTTTCCTTCTTTCCCTTGAGCCAGCGGTCGCAGGTTACCTGGGCCGAGAGGTCCAACACTTTGTCCGGGGTCTTCGTCACGACCTTGCCCAGCACGGCCCGGCAAGTGAGGTCGTTGGCCAGGCCACGTTTGCCTTGCTCAAACGGTTGCTGCTCGGCGGGATCATAGGCTGTATTCCTGTTCCAGAGGGTGATCATCTGGGAGCGCGGTTCATGAATTTGCACCCAGTTTCCCGGCTTGAGGGCGGTGGCCGCATCACTGGGTTTACTTTCCATCCGAAAGGAGACCTTGTCGTGATAGGGCACCTTGATTTCCACGGGGGGGTTGGTCTCGATGTGAACGTCCTTGTGGGTGCGGTGGACGCGCAGGGTGAAGGCGTCCTTGCCCGCCGCCACGACCTCGCCCCACTGGAAGTTGGGGGTGGTCTGGAGATCAAGCCAGGTTGTCTCGTAGAAATAGCCCCACAGGTCCGGCCGGATGGCCTTGGAGAAAGTGGCTGCATTCACCATGCGACCGTCGATCACGCACACCGATCCGAGCTTGAGAACCCGCTGGTCGCTCGTGTCGCCCACTTTGGAATGGCGACCACCGCCGCGGCTTAGGTAGTCGAAGTAGTCGATCTCGACGGTAAAATGAACAAGGGTGTCCTTCTGCTTGGCCTCCGCCTTTTTTACCACGGTGACCTTTCCGGTAAAGGCGGCTGTGGCTGCCCAGGTAGTTGCGGTCGTCAAAAGTCCCAAGGTCAGAAGCAATGCTTTGAGGGAGGGAGGTGTTTTCATAGGCTGTTGAGTTTAAAATCTAGGCAATTCCTTTCGCGATAGTCGCGCTGCTCCCCAGTTGTTCTTGCCCGTGTAGACGTCGTCTTTGGGGACCAACTGAATGCGGATGACGTCGTGCGGGTTCGTTATGGTCAAGCTGCTGTTCTCGACGATCCAGACACCATTCCATGCTTTGCCCTTTCTGGCCAAGTGGCTGCTGCCGTCTTTCTTGAGATTGAGGACGTAGGCGCTGCCGTTGTTTACGAAGCGGACATTCCACTCGCCAAGCATCCCCTTGGCGGCTTCGCTTGTAGGAGGGGTTGGCTTTGGGGCGGGTTTCGGCTTGGCCTCGGCTACATTGGAAGTCGGAGGCGGAGGCGTTGGTCCGTGAGGAACGATCCAGACATTGCGGAATTGAAGCGGTTCCCGGTGGTCCTGCAGCTTGATCGGGCCCGGCGTGCCTTCGGGCGAACCGCGTGCCCCGTACTTGGACTTTCCCGGTATCTCGAATTCGTCGTGAATGAGCACGCCGTTGTGGCGGACGGTGATGATCGCGTTCTTGGTCTTTTTTCGGTTCTTCGCCACCGCGTTGGTGAATTCCACGTCGAAGGTCTGCCAAACCAAGGGAGGCAGGCACATGTTGAGGTCGGATCCCTTGTGACTGTAGATGCCGCCGCACTCGTTGTGAGCCCCATCCATGGCAAAGGAGTCCAAAATCTGGATCTCGTAGTCGTGCACTTGATAGAAGCCACTGTTGCCCCGGTCCTGGCTGCGATAGTCGGGTTGGTAGGGGAGCATGAGTTCCAAGTGTATCGAGTAGTTGTTGAACTGACGCCTGGTGACAAGGTCGCCCTTTGGCATGAGGGTGGCGAACTTCTCGTTGATCATACCCCGAGACCATTCGCTCTTCGATGTGCCGTCGAAGAGAACAAGGGCCCCGGGCGGAGGTTTCTG
>CAWVZQ010000299.1:0-4132 GCA_963934405.1 uncultured Opitutales bacterium
TATCTACGACAAACAACAACTGCCCGGCTTTGGCTTCCTTTTTTCCATCTTTAGCGGTGCTGAAATATCCTTTGGCTTCTAAGGGTATTAACTTGAAACCTCCGTTTCCGGTGGTTTCGAGAATTATAGTTCCTCTTCCTTCGAAGATGGCGGATGACTGAAGGGAAGAGAAGCGAACGGTGGTGTGGACGGTGGAGCAAAAAAGAAGACTCCCGGAGTGAATCCAGTATGCGCCGCTTTCTTCCTGTTTGGCCACTGTGTTCGCTCCGAGGCGAAGGATTGTGCTACCATTTTGTATTTGAGTCCTGGAACCTCTTCCCGTGCAAACTACTTGGTTTATAGCTATGGTGGAGTTGGTCTCTAATAACGATATAGAGTTTCTACCTGTTAGGTTAGGATCAATAATTTCTACCTTACCAGCAATGTATGAAATCGTTGTGGCCGTTAAGGATTCCGCATAAAAAAATGAAGCGGTAAAAAAAAGTAAATGGCGCATTGATATAAAACTCAAATGGCATTCGAGTTTAATGCATGAAGAGCTTGCTCCATTACGACCCTCTAGGTCGTGCTTGCCTTGGAATATTTGGTTTCTAGAAGCGAGCGTTTAACGACAAACCTCCACCAGTATCCAAGTTTTTGAAATCCAGATTAATGGGGACACCAGATGTTGAACGTTTCGAATAGGATGTCGATAAATCTAATGTAACTGCTGAACCTAATTGATATGCAATTCGCAATGAAACTGCATTTGTCAGGTCGTCACGGTCTTTATTTGTTCCATCATCATATACCTTGTAGCTTAATCGGTATTGTGGAGCAATAGAGAGATTTTGGCTGGCTTTCCATTTTAAACCGTAAGAACTTGATATCTCCCAATTATCCAAGGTTCCTGCATCGGTACCCTTGAAAATGTCGAATGAACTCGTAACATGTTTACCTGCTGATGCGTCGAATATACCTAGAGTTGAATCAGTTAGTGCGTATGCCTTCATCACTCCAATATTGGGAAAGAATTCACTGTAATCCTCAGTGTCGTTCTCTGTGCTTGAATCGCTGGCGTAGTTTATTCCGGCACGAGCAGACCAACCGTTGCCATATTGGGCGAGCAGTAAAGCATATGCACCAGTTGAGTTATAATTTAAGGTGTCCAATCCTCCCTGGATGTAATCGTTTATTGTCCAACTAGCACCGATATAAGGAGTGATAACTGAAGAATCGGTTTCAATTACGCCGAGACCTGCCCCAGCAAAAAAAGCGTTAGTCCACATTGCGGTTTTTTGCTGAGACAATTTGCCGCTAGCCATTAAGGGATTGGAGCGATAAAAATATTTCGAACTGTAACCAAAGAATGTAGAAACGCCTTTTTTCTTAAGCTTTACAGGACGCTGTGCACCGGCATCACTTGCGGTCACATCACCTGCCGCTTCTCCTCCTGCTCCTGAATCATTCGTCGGTAGACCAAGTTCCGGTACTATGCCACGGTCGGTGGCTTCGGGGCTTGGGTTACCTTGGGCAAAACCAACATGTGTAAATGCCAATCCGAGAATTGTGTAAATAACGGAGTCAAGTTTATTGAGGTATTTCATATCAAAAGTTTATTTCTCTTGTGTGATTCGTTGTATAGGAAACTGCGTTATTGTCCGCGAATCTTAATTGCAGAGGTGCCGTTCGGAAGAGTTATTGAAGAGTCAATATGACCGTTTGCGCCACTGAAATGGGAACTGTTCAGTGTCGTTCCGCCATGTGATACTTCAGTCAGGTTAACGCTTCCAAGTACAGGAGAAGAATAGGAATTAAAATGAAGACTCCCATCTCTACTCCGGAGCATTACGTCGGCGGTAGATGGAAACTGAACATCTTTAAGGTTTATGGTGATCGATTCTAAGTAGACGTCATCAAGTCTCCCTGAGAACTGAAGGCCATTAACTTGGATAAGGTTGTTTGCATAAAGGTAAACATTATCCGGATCTGAATTTTTGCCACCTGTGCCAACTGAGAAGGTACTGCTATGACTGTCAGATAGACCTATGTGCAACTCGTCTAAAGTAGCTAGCGCCAAGTTGCCTCCGGCTTCGAGGTTCACGTTCACCAAGCGCATGGTGTCGTAGGAACCTATTCCCAAATTTGAACCAGTATATTTAACTGTGACAGGGGCGGGGTCTGCATAGTCTGCATTATTGGCACTTGAGTATTCAGAACGAAAGTAAAGGTCGTCGGCGGCACCTATGACGAGCGCGTGGTCTTCGACGTCGTTTGAGTTAGTAAATGTCGCATCTCCAGCGATAGTAAGATCTTTAGCTGCTCCTAGTATTGCGATCTTACGATCTGATGTCGAGGTAGCCTTTGACAAAGGTTCGGATGCATCTATGGAGGCACCACTAGTAATTGTAATGTTTGCACCGCTCATCAGTGAGATTTTGCTCAATGAAACATTCAGAACCGAAGAACCACTATCTTCATCAGCAAAGGTACGAGCCCCGAGATTTGCCAGATTGGCGAGATAACTCGATGTTGAATTTTGTACAAGAGAACTCAAATCTTGTGAACTGGTGAATGCAGCGTAGTCAGTGCCAAGTACCGCATTAGCAAGAGTGTCTCCGTTTGAGCCAATGGCACCATATTTTGCCAAAAGGCGGATGAGCTCGGTTGTATACCCACTTTGGGAAAGGCTAGATAAAGAAATATCGTTGGGAAGATCTGCGTCGGTGGTGATTACTCTGTCAGTTAAGATAGTGTTTGCAAGAATAACGGATGCTTCCAAGGCTGTTTGAAAACCTGCGAATTCTGTCGTCGCACCACTTATTACTTGTGTCGCAGCGGTATAAAGAGCGTTGTTGGTTGTCAGAGCTCTGGTTGAGGTAAACAAGGCTGTGTTGATTGCGCTTGATCCCCCGCTTTCAGATATACTACTAGCGTCCTCTAGATCTATTCCCGAATCGAGAAGGGTTATTAAGGCTGTTATGTTAAGTGTGCCTGCTTTCGCCTTTTCTGCATTAGATGAAGCATCCGCGATTGATACGCCTGAATCCAAAAGGTTGGTTAGGTCTGCCAAGATGATTGTGCCTGCTTTCGCCTTTTCTGCATTAGATGAAGCATCCGAGATTGATACGCCTTTATCCAAAAGGATCGTTAGGTCTGCCAAGTTGATTGTGCCTGCTTTCGCCTTTTCTGCATTAGATGAAGCATCCGAGATGCTAACATCTTTGTCCAAAAGGGTTACCAAGTCTGCCAGATTGATCGTTCCAGAAGTAGCTTTCTCCGCATTGTCTAAAGCATTGTCTATATCAACATTTTTGTCTATTAAAGTCACCAAGTCATCGGTTTTAAGGGAACCAGATTGTATCTTACCTGCAGTCTTGACTAACTTGGTCAAGGTTCCTCCAGCTGAAGCTATTTTAACAATGTCGTTAATTTTAATGACTTTAGCACTTTCCCAGCTCACGCCAGCCCGAATCATAGTTACAACGGGATTGCTCTCAGTAGTGCCAGATGCAGCGGCAGCAGGTTTAGATGTACCTCCAGAAGTTACGGCTGCTTCAGCTGCTCCGCTGCCACCACCGCCACCTTCTTCTTGCCCGAAGAGAGTGAGATTTGGTATTGAAAGGAGAAATGTGAGGATTACCCATTTATTCATACTAACTTGAAGGTTTTTCATAACCATTTTCGGGATTGTAATTACTGCGAATCTGCTTAGGGAGTCGAAAAGATTGAACGGAAGCTGACTTGCAAATGATCTCTGCGCAAGCTTTTTTTAGGTTTTTTTGGCAATGATTTGGTGTTGTGGTGTACTGAAATCGAAGAATGGTGCCGAGGGCGGGATTTGAACCCGCACGTTCTTGCGAACACTAGGACCTGAACCTAGCGCGTCTACCAATTCCGCCACCCCGGCATAGGGGAACTAATCAAAATGAAGAATGCGAGGGAGATGGTCGATAAAAAAGCTAGGTGGTTTGCTTAGGTTCGCCAAATGGTATGGTGATGGGCTTGGCTCTTTCTCCAGTGGGGAGGCGTTCGAGGTATGGATCGGCGAGGTCGGATTCGAGGTCTTCCACGGGGTCGAATACATGAGAGATGCGCCTTGATGCTGGGTCGAGTATTTTCGCGGGGTTGGCAATTCGGTTTTTACGGACGG
>CAWVZQ010000300.1:0-4114 GCA_963934405.1 uncultured Opitutales bacterium
AGAACGACATCGTCCGGCAGGTTGGCCGGGGAACCGAGTTGATCGCGCAAAGGAACGAAGAAATCAGGTTCCAAGTTGACCACTTCGGACTTCCATTGATCGAAGCCCCTTTTCATTTCCTGATATTTTGCGGGCATTTTTTCAGTTAGGTTTTCAGTTTCTCCGAGGTCATCGCTTAGGTTGAACAATTCGTCCTTGTGCTCGACTGACCATTTCTTGTTTCGGAGATACTTGAAAGTGCGAATCAGTTTCCAGTCACCCGAACGAAAGGCTTCTTGTCGCAAATAGTTCCCACCCGCACCCCAGTCCCGTCGCCTCCAGCCAAAGCTTCGGCCGGCAGGATCAACTTCGGCTTTACTTGTCAGGAAAGGAAGCAGGTTTATTCCATCCAGCTTTCGGCCTTTGGGAACGAATTTAACGGCATCGGCCGCTTCCAATACGGTTACGGATGCATCCATCATAATCGACGACTGTTGGCTGACTGTTTCCGCAGGAATCCTTGCCGACCACTGCATGAGGCATGGCACACGGATGCCTCCCTCCTCCAGGTGCTGTTTCGATTTCTTTAGGGGCCAGCAATTACCGGAGAGCATACCGCCATTGTCGCTGGTAAAAATAATGAGCGTATTATCGAGCTGACCCTGCTTTTTTAAGGTCTGTAAGATTTTTCCTATTCGGGAGTCCAGATACTCGACCATTTGCACGAATGCTTCCCGACCCTCTGGCGTATTCGATTTAGGGCCGGCGTCAAAGGCGATGAACGGATCGGAAGCTGGATCCTGCAGGGGTGCATGGGGGATGGACCAGGGCAGGTAGAGAAAGAATGGATCCTTCCGATTTTCCTTTATGAAATCGACTGCCAGGTTCGTCCAAATATCAGTTAGGTATTGCCCCTCGAGATGGGTGACGCGTTCGCCACCGGTTTTAAAAAGCATCGGTCGCCCCTGACACTCCTTGTTCTTGTTCTGGTGCTGGAAGTAACCGGTGTTGTGATCAATGATCAGCCAGTCGTCGAATCCATGGGCTCCCGGCCAGGAAAGTCCTTTCACCTCCCCTACGTTCCACTTCCCGTAGACCGCGGTCGCATAGCCGGCCTCTTTGAGCCACATCCCGATCGTCGGATCCTTCGATGCAACCACGCCATCGGGAGATCCCCGGTAGGCTTCGGCCCACTCACCTAGACGGTTCGGGTACCGGGCGGTCAACAAGGCGCGGCGGGAAGGAGAGCAGATGGGAGCGGCGGAATGAAAATCGGTGAACCTGGCGCCGTTTTGGGCCATGCGATCCAGGTGGGGAGTTCGAATGGGCGTGTTGTTAGGTGGCGCGCCATTGGACTGAGGGTTGTAACTGCTCAAGTCGCCATAGCCGAGATCATCAGCAAGCATGAAAATCACGTTGGGCCGCTTATCCTCTGCCTGTACCGAAAGAATGCCGGAGAGCGATAGGACAAAAGTTAATAAAAGCAGTCGTAAGTTCATTGTGTCGGAAATTTTATCATTCCTTCGATGAGATTTGGATCCTTTGACGGGGTGAGTGTTGGGCAGTTTATTTGCCCGGTTTCTTTGGTGCCAAGGCAGAGCTATCTTTGAGCAGGCGCAATCGATCCAATTTGACCTCCTGTTTTTGCTTCGTTTCAAAGCGGATGATTTTAAGCCCGGGTTTTTTAAAGTGAACCACGCCCATCGAAACATCCGTAAGCTTTTTAGAGGGCTTCAGCGTGCTGATTCGTTTCATAGGATAACCCGCGTCCGCCTGAGCCGCATCATTTCTCACGTCATCGACAAGTACCGAGCACGTTCCGCTCATAGCCAGGGTGCCTTCGATGCGGTAAGTTCCGGATGTCGGGAGGTCGATAATAAACTCAATGTAACTGCCCGCTCCCGCATACAAGAGAGCGCTTACAAGCTGCTCTCCGGATGCTTCCGCATCCGTAAGCGTGTAATGACAATTCCCGCGGAGTCGATAATCAGCCGATGTCTGAGCGGGGATTCCTTCAGCTTCCATCCATCCGTCTGCAGGAATTTCCGGATAACCGAAAGACAGGTGTTTTTCGAGTTGTTCAATCACCGGTGCGTATTCCGGATCCCCCGCAAGGTTGGTGAATTCGTGCGGATCGTCGGCAAGTTTGTAAAGCTCGGTTTCTCCGGTGGCCAAACGCGTCATCCTGAAATCATTGGAGAGAATGGATTCAAAAAAGACACCATCCATCTGACTGGTCATCCGCACCGGACGATCCCACTTGGCATCAGGATCTTTCAGGAGTGGCACGAGACTATTTCCATCAAGTGCCTGAGGCGGCTTAGGCAAGTCAAGCAGCTCGACAAGCGTAGGATAGAGGTCGAGCAGTGAAACCGCTTTTGGGCAAATCATACCCTTGGGCAGACCCGGTCCTGCGATCATGAAATTACTGTGCGACGAATCATACCACGGTTTGATTTTTGACCATGCGTTTTTTTCACCAAGCATATAGCCGTGGTCGCTCCACAGGACCACATAGCCTGTCTCGGCATACGGACTGGCGTACCATGCGTCGAGAATCCGTCCGACCTGTTCATCCGCGAAGGTCACGCTCGCCAGATAAGCCCGTACAAATTGCTTATCGTAACCTTTTTTGACTAGTTTTTCATGATAACCCTTGCCAAACTTTGCTTCTAATCCGGCAACGAGCTTCAGGCGTTCGGGCAAATCGTCCAAGTCTTCTACTCGCCGTTCGGAAAGCTTCAGCGTCTCAGGAGGGTACAGGTCAAAATAGGCTTGCGGCACAATCCACGGGACGTGAGGGCGATAAATACCTGCCGATAGGAAGAGCGGGCCTTTATGTGACTTGATGGTTTTGATGGCCGCACTGGCGGCTTTATAGTCGCCCATTTCTGACACAGGTATATCGGCAATATCCCAAATCGCTGAGGAGTTTAAATTTATCCCCACCTTCTTTAGTTTTTTCGGAGTTTTGAACGGTGGAATATAAGTATCAAATTCAGGGCCATCCCCCCGATGGAAGTTTTTGGCGATACCGATGCTGGTCCATCCGTTTTGAGAAAACAACTTCGGAATTGTGATGGTTTCCGAGCCGGCATAAAAGCGCCACGGACGCTTTCCACTGTCATTTGAAATATTGCCCGAACGGGACGGGGCAATCCCTGTAAAGAGAGCGGGACGCGAGGGCACGCAGGACGGCGAAGCACAAATCGCATGGCTAAAGGTGACCCCCTGCTTGGCGAACCGTTCGATGTTGGGCGTAATCGCCTGTGGGTGCCCCTTCAGCACCGTGTTCCAATCGTTCCAGTCGTCCACGTTGATCAAAAGTACGCTGGGTATGTCCGCATCCTTGGCCTGAGTTTCCACCCGGAAGGAACAGGCGAAAAAGATAATCAGTAAAGCGGGAATCAACCTTTTCATTTTTTGCGTGCGCGAAGACGTTCCGACTTTTCCTTGAATTCAGGGGCGGCTTTTTTCGGTAACCATTTTGCCAGACGCTTGATTGTTGCCTGATGCTTGGGATCCTTGGCGAGGTTTACGAATTCGTCCGGGTTGGTACGGTGATCGTAGAGTTCCTTGGATCCGTCTTCGTAGGAGATCAGTCTCCAGTCACGGGTCCGTATGGAATGATTGCCGAAATAGGAGGACGTAATGGCGGGTTTCTTTCTCGCCGCGTTCGGATCATTGAGTTGAGGGACAAGGGAAATTCCTTCGAGCCGATCGTTTTTGGGCAGGTTGCACAGTTCGAGCAGGGTGGGGTAGAGATCGAGCAGACTTGCAGGTTCCTTGCATTTCTTGCCCGGTTTGATTCCCGGACCGCTGATCAGAAGTGGAACACGCGTCGACTCTTCCCAGAGGGTACGCTTGGCCCAGTGCTGTTTCTCACCGAGGTGAAAACCATGGTCGCTCCACAGAACGATGATGGTGTTATCCGCATACGAGCTTGCCGCCAGGGCGTTCAGGACAATCCCCACGCAATGATCCACGAAACTGACCGACGCAAGGTAGGCATGGGTCAGGCTTCGTTGGTTGCCACTCCCCGTAACCTCGGCATGAGTCGGAGCCACGGCATAGTCATTAATGGAGAGGAAATTCTTTGGAAGGTCATCAAGATCACTCTTTGGGTTATTGGGCA
>CAWVZQ010000301.1:0-4108 GCA_963934405.1 uncultured Opitutales bacterium
GTTCGGGCGAGGTCCTCCGCGGAGCCTCCGTATTCCATGTGGGCTACTGCGGATGCGATGAGCTCGGAAGCGTTGCGGGCCACGATCTGGATGCCCAGCAGGCGATCCGTCTCGGCGTGGGCGACGACCTTGACCAGACCTTCCGTGGCATCGGTGGCGAGGGCTCGGCCGTTGGCGGCCAGGGGAAAAGTTCCGCAACGAACCGGGATGTTACGTTCCTTGGCGTCGGCTTCCCCCAAACCGACGTTGGCGATCTCGGGATCGACGTAGATTACGCCCGGCACTAGGTCGTAGTTCACATGACCGGATTGTCCCGCTAGAATTTCGGCGCAGGCTACGCCGTCTTCTTCCGCCTTGTGAGCGAGCATCGGACCTGGGATTAGGTCACCGATTGCGCGAATGCCGTCGACGTTGGTCCGAAACGCCCCGTCTACAGTTACGCTGCCTCTTTTGTCCGTGACCACTCCAACCTCCTCCAAGCCAAGACCGTCGGAGCAAGGGGCGCGTCCTACCGCCACAAGTACTTTGTCCGCTTCGAAGGTGATGTTTCCCTTGGGGCCTTCTGCCCGCAGGGTTACTCCCGATTCTCCTATGTCCACTCCCGTTACCTTGGTCGATAGGGAGAATTTCAATCCCTGCTTTCCAAGGATTCGTCGTGCGGCCTTTGCTATGTCGGGATCGAATCCGGCGGCGATCTCGGGCAGGAATTCGATGACGTCCACTTCGGAACCGAGCCTTGCCCATACGGACCCGAGCTCGAGACCTATGGCTCCTCCGCCTATTACGGCAAGTTTGGCGGGGGCTGAGTCGAAGGCGATGCCGTGGTCGCTATGGACGATGCGTTCGCCGTCGTAAGGCATGAATGGGAGTTCGACAGGCTTGGATCCTGTTGCCAAAATTATTTCCTTTGCCGTTACGGTTTGGATTCCTTCTTTGCCGGATACCTCGACTTGACCGTCGCCAAGAAGTTTTGCTGTGCCCGTAAGGATCTCGATGCCGCGTTTTTCGACAAGCATACGCACCCCCTTACCGAGTTTATCGACCACGCCGTCCTTTTTCTTCATGAGGGCGGAAATGTCTATGGAGACCTCTTTGGCGGTTATCCCGTGCTTTTTCGCCCCGTGGAGGAGCTCGTGATAAATCTCCGTGGAATGAAGGAGTGCCTTGCTTGGAATGCAGCCGACGTTCAGGCAGGTTCCGCCAAGTCGAGGGTTCTTTTCCACGATCGCCGTCTTCAGACCGAGTTGGGAGCATCGAATGGCGCAGACATAGCCCCCGGGACCAGCGCCGACGACCAAGGCGTCATAGGAATTTTCTTCGGGCATCGTGTCTAAATTTCGAGCGTCAGTCGCACGGGGTTCTCAAGAGCTTCCTTCACTTTTACCAGAAAAGTGACTGCCTCGCGACCGTCGACGACTCGGTGATCGTAGGATACCGCCAGATACATCATGGGACGTACTACTACTTCACCGTTCACCGCCATAGCTCGCTCCTGTATGGCGTGCATCCCGAGGATGCCGCTTTGGGGAGGATTAAGGATGGGAGTGGAAAGCATAGAACCGTAAATGCCACCGTTCGTTATGGTGAAGCAACCGCCCTGCATATCCTGAAGAGTGATCTTCCCGTCACGCGCTGCGTGTGCGTAATTTATTATGGTTTGTTCTATCTCAGCAAAGGAGAGTTTCTCGCAGTCCCTCACGACAGGAACGACCAAGCCTTTCTTCGTGCCCACCGCCACCCCAATATCGAAGTAATGGTTTTGAACTAGGTGTTCTCCTTCCATTCGTACGTTTAGCTCCGGGACGGCTTTTAGAGCGTGTACGACCGCTTTTACGAAGAACGACATGAACCCTAGCTTTACCCCGTTCTTGGCCACGAAGTTTTCCTGATGTTGCTTTCGCAGGGAAATGATTGCCGACATATCAGCCTCGTTGAAGGTCGTGAGGATGGCGGCAGTTTGCTGGGCCTCGACCAGGCGCGATGCAATCTTGCGGCGGATGGGGCTGAGAGGCTTGCGGGTCGATCGCTCATCCGAACTGGAGGTTGCAGCAGGTGTTGTTAGTGGGGCGGGAGCAGGGCGAGGCGTTGGATCGGGTGGCGAAAACTTCACTTCTTCCGCAGGGGGTGCCTTGGTTGCGGCTAGGGCGTCGGCCTTGGTGATTCTTCCATCCTTACCCGATCCTTCGATTGCATTAGAATCCAGATCATGTTCGTCCACTATTTTACGAACGGCGGGAGATAAGTGAGGGGCAGTTGCTTGAGGCTTAGGCTTGTCTTCAGATTCAGGTGAAGGTGGCGCAGGTTCGGGTTTGGATTCCTCGGGTTTTTCGTCAGGAGTCTGTTTGTCTTCGACCGGAGCGGATGCCGGGGCGCCTGTGGCGGTTTCGTCGATGATGGCGACAACGGCCCCGATCTCCACTTCTTCGCCTTCCGCCGCCTTAAGGCTTATGGAACCTGTGGATTCCGCCGCACCCTCTTGAGTGATCTTATCGGTCTCCAGTTCGTATATCGTTTGTCCTTCTTCGACGAAGTCTCCGTCGTTGACGTGCCAGGTTGTGAGGATCCCCGATGAAATGGATTCGCCGAGGGCGGGTATCTTTACTTCGATGGCCATGGTATAAAAAAGGTGTTAGGTCGTGCTTGAATCAATGCCGAGAGCATTGGTCACGATTTCGGCCTGCTCTTTCCTGTGCAAGGTGAGGGAGCCTGTGGCGGGACTAGCGGTAGGAGTCCGCCCGACGTATTCAGGGCGAACTTCGAGCTGTTTTTCCAAAATAGGGCTGAGGAAGTTCCAAGCCCCCATGTTTTCCGGTTCCTCTTGGCACCAAACGATGCGCTTGGCTTTGGCATAGCGTGACGTGACTTCGCTGAACTTATCCTCATTGAATGGGTAGAATTGTTCGACTCTCACGATGACGGCTTTGTTTGTGCGTATGTTTTCGCGTTCTTCAAGCAAGTCGTAGTATATTTTACCTGAGCAGAGTATAAGCGTCTCGACCTTCTTTGGTGGAGTGGGGTCATCCAGAAATTCTCCGAATTGACCATCTGTTAACTCTTTCAGATCCGACACGCAAGACTTGTGCCGCAGCAAGCTCTTGGGGGTCATCACAATAAGAGGCTTGGCATACTCTTGCTTTTTTTGTCTTCGAAGCGCATGGAAAAACTGAGCCGGCGTAGTGAAGTTACAAACTACGATATTGTCTTCCGCGCACCCTTGAAGAAACCGTTCCAGTCTGGCCGAACTGTGCTCGGGACCTTGTCCCTCAAAGCCATGAGGGAGGAGCATGACTAAGTCGCTGACCGCTCCCCACTTGTCTTCACCGCTCATTATGAACTGGTCTATGATTACTTGGGCACCGTTGGCGAAATCGCCGAATTGGGCTTCCCAAATCGCCAGCATCTTTGGATAGTCGAGCGAATAACCGTAATCGAAAGCTAGCACGGCTGCCTCGGATAGCAGCGAGTTGTAGACGCAAAACTTCGCCTGCCTGTCCTCCATGTTGATCAAGGGGATGTAACGGGTGCGGTCCTCGGCGTCGTACCACGCAGCATGGCGATGACTGAAGGTTCCTCGCTTGCTGTCCTGACCGGAGAGCCTGACGGGGGTCCCCTCGAGCATTAGCGAGCCAAAGGCAAGCTGTTCGGCAAAGCCCCAGTCGATGTTTTTACCTTCGGCAAAGTTTTTCTTTTTGGCATCGAGTTGTCGCTTGATCTTCGGGTTCAGGCGAAAATCCTTCGGCGGCGTGGTCAGGGCTTTGGCGACTTTTGCCAGATCCTTCTTGGAGACCGAAGTGTCTGCGACGGAAAAGTCATAGGGAATCTGGGTAACCGCAAGAGATCCATCGAAGGTGCTGGATTTCTTGATCGTCTTTACCTTTTCGAGGGAGGCGTCCAATTGTCGCCGCAGTTGATCGTGAATTTTCTTACTTTCTTCCTCGGTGATAACCCCGTCCTCGATCAGTTGCCTAGTCAAGAGATCGGATACGGCCGGCATGGCCTTGATTATCTTGTATAGGATAGGTTGGGTGAAGGCGGGTTCATCCGCTTCGTTGTGGCCGTACTTTCGGTAGCAGTTGATGTCTATGACGACGTCTTCGCCGAATTCCTG
>CAWVZQ010000302.1:0-4103 GCA_963934405.1 uncultured Opitutales bacterium
CCCTGCGGCGTTCGAGAAATTGGTCGAGGCGAGCCAACTGGGAAATGCCCAAGGCGGACTGGATATCCGTAAGACGATAGTTCCAGCCCAGTTCGGTTTGTTCGTAGAACCACGGTCTGGTGCCGTCGGTATCGTTCGGGCGAGCAATGCCATGGCTGCGGAGATGGGTGATGCGGTCGGCGAGTTCCTCGTCGTTGGTGAGGACTGCGCCCCCCTCGCCGCAGCATATGTGTTTCACCGGATGAAAACTCAGTATGGCCGCTTGCGTATGGTCGCAGGCTCCACTGCGTTCGCGAGTCCCGCCGTCTTCGCTCCAAGCACCGGGTGAGTGAGCGGCGTCCTCCACGAGTGAGAAACCGAATCTCCGGGCAATCTTCGCCGATTCCCCAAGAGGGGCGAGGGCGCCTGCAAAAGAAACCGGAACCACAAGATTTACGGCAGAACTGTCGAACGACCTTTCCTGCATCACGGATTCGAGGTTTTCGGTTGCCAGAAGCCCCGTGACCGGATCGACGTCGCAAAAAGCCACCTCGGCGTTGAGAAAAAGAAAGGCGTTGGCTGTGGCGGCGAAAGTAATGGGAGGGACAAGCCCAAGGGATTTTTCGTTCACGCCCATGCCGGCGTAGGCTAAGTGCAAGGCTGCCGTGCCCGTCGAGCAAACTACTGCCCGCTTGACTCCGAAGTACGTAGCCAATGAGCGTTCGAAGATCTCGCTTGCAGGACCTTGGGTGAGGTAGTCCGATTCAAGGACTTGGGCAACGGATTGGATGTCCTGTTCTTCAATCCACTGGCGAGAATATGGAATATCTTTCGACACGTTTATAAGGCAATCTTGGTGAAGGCCTTCTTTCAAGCCGTTTTTAATTGAGGCAAAGCTTGCCTGCCGTCGGAAGTGTTCATAATATGTATGGTATGAAAGTCATTGGTTCGGTTATTGCTAGACTGGGGAGTAAGCGTCTGACCTACAAGAACTTACTTCCTTACAAGGGCGTCCCTCTTGTGTTGCGGGCCGTCAGGTTTCTGGAACTTTGCCCGATCGTCGACCGAGTCGTGCTCTCCACGGACAGCGAATTAATAGCTAGGACTTGCATGGAATCGAACGCTGAAATTCTTTTGCGACCCCCGGAACTCGCGGGAGACGACGTGGCTTCAATTCCGGTCTTTCGTCATATCATCGAGCATTTTCCTTGTGACGTTCACGTGAACTATAATTGCAATTTCCCCGAATGTTTGCCTGAAGTGGTGGCCAAGGCGGTTGCGCTCGCGGCGGATACGGAAGAGGCGCTTTCCGTCCCCTATGCGATATGGGCCCAGACTAGTGAACGAATCTTCAATTACGGTAACCCTTTCGAGATCAATGCAACCCGTTTTGAAGATGATCGTATCCATCCCTTGGACATTCATCACATGGAGGACCTTTTGGCTGTTCATCGAGCCAATCAACCCGACCTGCCGGAAGAATGGAGGCATGCTATGGAAAAAAAAGAGTAAAGTTTTCCCAAATCCAGTCGATTGTTTAAAGTACTCATTCCAAATTCATCTCATTTATGAACCATTCAAACTTTATTCTGCGCGTGTTCGCCCTGTTCCTGCTGCTGGTCGCTTTTTCGGCCTCCGGGGCTATCCTCAAGCGATTCGACGCACCTGAACCGAAGCAAGACGGTTACCTCAAGTCCTTCCGTCCTCCGGCACTTGCCCTCCGAGTGCCGAACCCCATCCCTGCAGATCGGTACAACCTACTTTTACTTCCCGTCCTGTTGATTGAATCCAATGCGAGTGAATCCAATGCGACCATCGCTTCTTCGCCCGCTAGCAATTCCGAGGCATCGTCTGTTGAAGTGTCCAAGACCACCTCGCCTGAAGGGACGCCAGCCGTCGTGGTTGCTCCTCAAGTCGTCTTGCCGGCTTCGGATCCTTTTGACGTCCCCGCTAATCGCGAGCCTTCGACAGACGATCTGATCGATGCCCTCGAAAGAGAACAAATCAAAAGCAGTTCGGGCATACCGGGCTTTCTCCCTTTCATTCCACCTTATTCCGCGGCTCCCGCAAACCTTGAAATCAGATCGGAAGCCAAGTATATTAGACGACCGAGACAATAATTAATTCGCCACGATACGCACGATGAAAACTCCATTTCACTTTTTTTATTTAATTCTAATCTGCTTCGGCGTTTCGTTGTACGGACAAAATTCCGTTACTCTCCAACCGATCGACGAAGTGCTCAACGCTGTAGACAAGCTTATTCAAGGCTTTGATGAGGGTTCGGTGTCCACACCGCCTTCTCCGGTTGCGCAACCCCAGCCATCACCTTATCCTAGCGGGGTTGCTCCTCTGGTTTCTGCTCCTCGCCCCCAGCCAAATGATAAAGACGCTGGTTCCTTCCGTTACGACAAGGCGTTGAAACCTTCGAATCTCATTAATGAACCCGATCTTGCCAAACCCATCGTAGGTGGAACCTGGGGTAGTTCCGAATCATCCCCTGAAAATTTTCAGGACTTTACGTTGGAGCAGCTTCTCGAACGGGTCGATCCTTTTGGTGAACCCACCAAAGTCAAGCTTCTGCGCGATCCTAATGAAAAGCCCGAGCTTTCCGAGTCATCGTTGCTTGCTTCGGAACCGAGCTCATCTTCGTCAGGTGTTGAATCCGGCGACAAAATTCTGGAAACACCTAATCTCTACGAGCAGGAGAATGCTCAACTGGAACTCGAAGTCGACGTGGAACCCTACTTCGTCCTTGGCGACGAAGTGGACGAGGAGCTTCAACACAAAATCGAAGAGGCTATCTCGGAAACGAAAAAGGCCTCGGGCGGCACCGGCAATCCTTATGTCACGCGTTCCGTCTTTAAAGCCACTGCCTACTGTAATCGCGTTCTGGGGCGCCTTAACCTTCCTAATTACAAGCGCTATCGTCGCGACATATTAATTTCGCTCGTACGCATGCACGAACGCAACGGTGCGTGGGTCGATGCGGCAAAAACCTATGAGCGCTTTCTCGAGGAATTCGCTTCCGACGAGAAATATCCCTTCGAGGAATACATGTCGGCTCCGGGGATTTCCGAACTGAGATCCGATCTAGGGGACAGCGGAGCTTGGGTCAGGGGTATCAAGCGCGGCGCACCTACGATTCCCGAGACTCATTTCCGCCTAGGGAAACTCTATCGGAAATTGGGAGCCCATCAAATGGCTAATAACAAGTTCTACGATGCCATGAACTCCACCATGGTTCTGGCTGAGGTTCCTTCGGATAATCCCGATAAAGATTATTCTTCCCGCCAAACTCGGCACGATGCCGTGGCCAAGCAAGCGATGGTCGAGATTGCCGCAACTTACCTCGACGCCGAGGATTATGATGGGTCCATCAAATTTTATGGCCGCATAATTCGCGTTGAAGACATGGATGATAGCGATAGGGCCGAAGTTCTTTTCAAGCATGCTCTTTCTCATTATCGCAGAGCGCGCGAAAACATAAAGAAAGAGGAGAAAATGTCGGCGAATTCCTCGGTACAACCTCAATACAAGTTGGAGAACTTGCCCAAGGCGGATTTTGCACAAGTCAAACTCGACCTCCGTGGCTTTTCTCAAAGCTTCCCCGGAAGCCAGTACGTTCCCGAGGCCCACTACGTGCTTGCTCTTACCTACGATAAGCTCGACGAGCGCAAGAAGGCGATTGTCGAACTCCTTGCCCTCTTGCAAGGCGCTCCCTTCCGACCTGAAAAAATTGAGCAGGAGGCCAGAAGCAAACCAGCCAAGGATTTGGATTACAACGAACTTGCCCGCATGAAGGGACTCTGGATTTACTGGAAGAAGAAAACCGGCAACTATTTGGCAAACAAGTTTTTCGAGGAAGGTGACTATCATTCCTCGCTTCGGGTTTACGAGGCCATGCGTGAAATCGACATGTCGCCGGACTGGCGAGTCCCCGTTCTTTATCAAATTGCTCTTTGCCAGGAAAAGCTTGGTCTATACATACAAGCCGTCGAAACCTATCAAGAGGTTCGCGACGAAGTTAACCAAGGGAGCGCGACCGCCGCCAAGCGCGTTATCGAAAACAAATACCTCAAGTATGTTTTCGGCATGGCCAAGTGGCGACGGGAGCAATTGGA
>CAWVZQ010000303.1:0-4087 GCA_963934405.1 uncultured Opitutales bacterium
CGTCAAAGTCATTATCCTTGGAACTAAAGATGTCCGAAGAGTAGAGGATGTCGGCATCATCCCTATAGACCCTTGCGTCAACGTAACCGTTGTCCACCGCGGCCACGTCGTGAACGACCTCAAGGGACTCGAAACTATCAAAGATGACGTGGGTGGCCTTCAATGCGCTCTGCTGATCGATTACCTTGCCGACGGCCCGAAATCCGACATCGCCGCCCAAGTCTGCAACGCCGTCAACGGCGTCAGTGGTGAAGCTGACCTTTTTTCCGAAAGTGACGATTCCAGACGATCCAAACAAGGAACCTTTTCCTGCAAGCGTGAGCCGCTCGACACCGGATCCAACGAGATTGAGTATTTCCCGTCCGTTGGCGACTTGGTGGTGGTTTAAGGAAATTGGATTGTTTCCATAACGCTGCTCGAAGATCACCTCGTCGAAATCACCAGCGGCATCGGAAAGATTTATGACACCCTGTGCCTTGGTGGATGCAGCTTGTCCGAGAGTGACCCGATAAAGGTCACCACCGCCGGCATCTCCCAACTCAAAGGTTCGCTCGGCAAAACCAGTAATGGACAACTCGTCGTTTCCCTGCCCGAGGATAAGCTTGGCAATGTCCGCCCGACCGGACTTGAACTCGTTTGCCGCATCGATGGCCAATTTCACGCCTCTTGGACCATAGGAACCGGATAGATCCGCCGTTACGGAAGAGAAATCAAGGGTGCATTCGCCCTCGTTGTCACGGAAACGATCAAGACCAAAGTCATCGGCGAATTCGTAGACGTCGTCACCCGCTTCTCCCTTGAGGGAGTCAACGCCTTCGCCACCCTCAATACGATCATCTCCCGCTCCGGCAATAATCTTGTCGTCCCCAGCCCCCCCTCTAAAGACATCGTCAAAAGCTGAACCATACATTTTGTCGGCATCCTCGCCTCCGAGAAGAGTGGAACCAGCCAAGGCCAAACGGGCATCGAGAAGATCCTTGCCGGCACCACCGGAAAGAGTGGCTGCGCCGGAACCGGAAATAATCTTGTCGTCCCCATCACCACCGGAAAGTTCCACTGTAACGTCAGAAAGTCTCGAAGCGTCCAGAACATCTTTTCCTTTCCCCGCGTTCCCAATCACCTTGGAAATACCCGAATAAGTGTGCGACCACTCGCCTGAGGTCACCTTAACATTGCCACCCGAACCCGACAGGATAAACTCTTCGCCTCCATCCAGAATGTCCATGTACTTCCGCTTGGCCGCACGGTCCCCAACGTTCAGGTGAAGGACGTCTCCCTGTTTCTCGGCGAGGACAGGCTTGACCTGCGGGGCATTGTAACTGAGGTCGAGCAGAGTAATGTCGGCCAAGGTTACTTCCACCAAGTTGACTGAGGCAAAGAGAAGGAAGAGGTCGGCGTAGGCTCCGATCTTAAGCCCCAACCTTGCCGAAAGATTCACAAGGTTTTGCGGGCCGGCAGAAGCCCCGTTCTCGGCATAGTTCCACATGGTCGCCAATTCGGACGGATGGATTTTCCCATCATGGTAGACGTCCATGAAATCCACGCCCGCATCGAGGTAGACGCTACCCTTCAACCCACCCTCGATTGGCCCGAGGAAGACGCTCGCCTTGAGACCTACTTCGGCGTAAAAGGTAAACTCATCCTTCTCCTCGCCTCCAGGGCCATCGGCCGACGGGAGAGTCCAATCCGCAAGAAAGAAGCCATCGAAGGCATCCCAGGCGTTACCTGTCTTGATGGCCTTCTGTATACCGGATGTATCAAGCCCGAAACCAAGGTCTGCACCGGCTGCGAACCCACCGAATGCACCAATCTTAAAAGGGACGGGTCCGAGCATTATGGTAGCCAAGGTCACGTCGAAATCGAAACCGAACTCCATTTCCGGCATCTGGTAGGTAAAAAGAGTGGCACTCCCACCAGAGAAGATATTGGTCCAGTTTCCAATGTCGGTGATATACTCGATGAAGCGGAATCCTTCGGGAAGCTTGCCACGCTTCTTGGCGGTCGTCCCATTGCTACCAGTTCCGGAAGACGAACCGGTTCCGGACGAAGATGCAGAAACCGAACCTGAGGTAGAACCGGAGGAAACCGTAGCGGGTAGTGGTTCAGACCTGCCACCGGAAGTGGCGGTACGCAGATCATTGACCGCTTTGCGCAAGCCTTCAGGCAAAGTGAGTTGACCGGGCCGATCGTAACGAAGCTCGGGGGTACCGAAACCGTAAATATTTCCGAGGAGAATTTCTCCATCCGAGGAATCGAGCATGGCATTTACCATATCGACGATTTGAAAGAGTTGCTGGGCGACCTCCACAAAGGTCCAGTCGATCGGTTTCTTTCCTTTGAGTTCGAGAATGAAATCAGCCAATCCCATCAGGTTGGGTCGGTCGAGCATGAGATCGAGACCGGGCAAGCTCTCCGTCAAAACTTCGACTAGTGGACGAAGCGGTTCGATGATATCCTGAATTTTCTTGGAGATAGGTGATAGAAAATCGGTAATCAGAGTGCCAACATCCAGACGTACGTTCTCGAGGCTCACGTCAGGCATGGAGAATTCCTCACCGATACGCCATCCCCAATCGAAAACAAAGTCTGCCCTCAAAGTGGGGAGAATGGGGAACTCGTCCATTGAGAGGGTCATTCCAAGGCGTAGATTGGCATCTACGAAGAAGTCGGGCACGAAGATTTTGGAAAGGGATGCCGACAACATTCGCCCGTAATTGAGACGACCTCGATCATCCCCTACTATATTTAGGGTGATTCCACCGAAGACTCCTCCCGCTTTCCCCGTCTCGGCATCGTAGAGAAGATCAGAAACGGCAATATCGAAGAAAAGCAGCTCTCCCGTGGCGGAGAACGCGGAAGCCACATTGGGATCGGTAGGATCACCATCGAGGTAAACACTTATACCGGCTTCGAGTTCAGGATCCGCAGGATCTGCGTTGGTGGCGAGGTAGAAGCCATCGGCCACACTGAGTCCTAATCCGAGATCCAAGCTCCAACCAATCTCAAGGGCCAGTCCGCCGTTTACGTTCAAGGCAAAACCAGGAAGGTCCAGCTCTAGGGGAATATCTATGCCGGTGGCTAGTGCAGTGCCGCCAAGCTTGACATCCAACTGGATGGCGTCCGTTTCATTTTGCCCTCCCGCCAAGGTGGCGGTCGTGACCGAGAGAGCGCTCGCACTCCCTCCAGCCACCGCAACTAGGGCGGAAGCGGAGGTGTCCCCGTTAAGCAAGGTGGCGATGTCCGAAGTGGAATATGAGGCAAGCGGACCGGAAAGCGTGAGCGTAACGGAATTGGGAGTCGTCGCGACGAAATTGTTCGAGCCGGCATCCGGTAAAACAGTTACAGTTATGCCGTTGCCCTCGGGACCTGCCTTGACAGCGGTTAGGGCAAGGTCACCCAATACGCCGGTAGCCGCTAGAGCAATAGGGTATGACTGCCCAACTTCCCAATCCCGCAGGAGGGCACCGTCCTTGGCGTACCAACCGACGAGGATGTCGGTCGTCGTGATTGAACCGTCCCCATCGGCGTCCAGCATAAAATCGAGACCCGAAGGTCCGAGGACATCAAAGATAGCGTTGCGAACAACCTCAATCAACTTGCCATCGCCACTAACTTTTTCCTTCAGTTCGGCAAGAAAGCCCAGACGCATTTCGCGGATGAAGTCCGCCGCCTGACCAAGCTTTTCACCAACGATGGGCAAGTCCGTAGAGAGAGTGGAACCGAGAACCCACTCGAGGTTTTCGAAAGCCATGTCGACCCCCTCGAGGAAAATACCCGGATTATTGATCATGCCCAGAATGGACATGCTCTCGGAAAAGAGGGCTTGCAGATCGGGGGTCTCAATAACGATGGCGGAGGCGCCGCTTGAGGTGGAACCATCCACTGCCTGCCGTAAAAACTCCAGAAGACCATGTTCGCCAAAGTCGGGGTTGGTCTGAACAGTAAGAGAACCCAATGGGATATTGCCGAGATAGAGAGGCAAATCCATGGCGAAAGAACCGAGTAAGTCCCATTGGAAGTTGTCACTAAGGTTTTCCTTGCCGGGACGGAAGCGTCCGTCGTCCGTGGTGAAGTACTGCTCGTCGTT
>CAWVZQ010000304.1:0-4080 GCA_963934405.1 uncultured Opitutales bacterium
CATAAGCATTGGCGCCGAAAAGCCCAATGTCGTTGTGATCATGGCGGACGATTTGGGTTATGCCGATCTAAGTTTTCTCGGCGAAGCTCCTGCTGACATCAAAAAGATGGGTACGCCGAGTCTAGATCGCCTTGCACATGAAGGCACCTACTTCAGTGCCGGTTACGCCACTGCGCCCATTTGCAGTCCGGCTCGCACGGGATTCATCACGGGACGCTATCAGACGCGATGGGGGAATTATTGGTATGGCCAGGGAGGCCTTCCAACTTCGGAACTGACGATTCCCAAAGCCCTCAAAAAACTAGGCTATGCCACCAAGAAAATTGGCAAGACGCATCATAACGGCGGCAATGGTCAGCACCCACTGAAACACGGATTCGATGAGTTTCTCGGCTTCATGCATCATACATGGGATTACACGCGGCTCAGCTCAAAGGATCGTGACGCCTACAAAAAGGCCGGCAAAGGCAAATCTCTAGGCATTCTTTGCGTCGGGCCCCTGGAGCGCAACGAGGGTGAAAAAGTGTCTTTGGAAGATGCCTTTACGACGGAGGTGTTCACGGACGAGGCTTGCGAGTACATCTCCCGAGACCACGGGGACAAACCGTTCTACCTTCAGCTTGCGTACAATGCCGTCCACATGCCCACCTATGTGGTGGACCAAGACTACGCCAAAAAAGTAGGGCTCCCGCCTGAGCCCTGGGATCGCGAGGCCGCGTCTTGGACCTATCCCTATTTCGATCCCCGGAACGAGACCTGGGCCGCTTGGCACAAGCAATGGGGCCATTTGGGCAAAGTGGATCCTCTTGGCCGCAAACGCTATTTATCTCATCTCATGGCCATGGACGACGGCATCGGCAAAATCATGAACACCTTGAAGACTAAGGGCTTGCGCGACAATACGCTGATTGTATTTCTTTCCGACAATGGTGGCACCATCAATACCTATGCCAACAATGGCTCGCTCCGCGGCTACAAATACATGTTTGGTGAAGGCGGCATCCGCATTCCCATTATCGTCAGCATGCCCTCGAAACTCCCCGCCAACCAACAAAAGAGCACGATCGTTTCGTCGATGGATCTGTTTCCGACGATTATGAATCTCGCCGGTGGTAAGGTACCTGAAAATCTCGATGGCAAGAGCCTGTTGCCGGTTATTCGTAATCAATCATCGGGCCAGGGACACCACGACACGCTTGTCTGGGACAAAGGAAAGGGGGGTTGCTGGGTGGTGCGTCATGGAAAGTGGAAGCTCGCCCACAATGCCGGCTGGACCCACAACGACTACGAATTCAAAGACGGCAAGGCCGTTGCAGTCGATGCCCCCTTTACTTATCCCGACGGCATACAGCTCTTCGATCTCGAAGACGATCCTAGTGAAACGAAAAATCTCGCTGATCAACATCCCGAAACAGTTGCCAAGCTCACCAAGCTATACACCGCCTGGCGCACTCAAATGAGCAGACCCGGGCGACCAAAGCATTAGTCTGACCCAAGTTCGTTCTTCACCTCGTTACGATTACTTGACGTAGACTTCCTTCTTCAGGCTGGATATCTCTTCCAGGGCCTCGGTCTTAGTTCTGGTCCCGGCCTTGATCGTCCGTGAAAAGAAATAGGTTATTTATTCTTCGACTTCGACAATATCAATTTTGCTCCAGTAGGCTGGCACTTTTCCATCATAATAGCTGGTCAGTTGAAGGGTGATTGCATTCCTTCCTTGAGGTAAATCGACTTCAACAGTTTTCCAGCCGTCAGTCGCGGTCTTATCACTGACTTCTTCCGTTAGCAGTCGTTTATGGTTCCCTTTAGAAGTATCTGCTACAATCAGCGTCCAGGAATGATCCTTCTCATGCCCGACCTCTAGAAGCAGCTTATATTTTTTCTTCGGGTCCATTCTTTTGACCATCTTAAAATTGAAATTGCGACTGCCTTCCTTCGGGATAGAAGCAATCACATTTTTCCGTCCATTATAGGCTTCACGAAAACCGGGATTTCCCTTTTTTCCGCAGGAGCGTGTACTCATCTGCAAAGGGTTTCCGGGGAATTTCTTTTTAAATGCCGCAGTTACCGGGAATTTCCTTCTTACGGATTCGGGGGTTTTAATGTCCGGCATTTTTGCATCTGTTTCCTGGCGCCAATCCTGCAGCATCTTCAGCAGCTTTTGTGTCGTTTCAGGGTTCTGTTTCGAGATATCGGTCTGTTCGCCCAGATCGTTGTCCAGATCGAAAAGCTGCACGGTTCCGTTCTCGAAATATTCAAGCAACTTATAGTTCCCAACCCGGACAGCGCCGCCCGGGCTCTGATTTCCGTGATTACTATAGTGCGGAAAATGCCAGTAAATTGCATCGTGCCCATTGAACGACTTCCCTTCGAGTAGCGGAACAAAACTGATACCATCCTTATGCTGTTCCGGCCTCAACGGCAGATCAAGCATTTCGAGTAACGTGGGATAAAAATCGGTACCGGTAACCGGCACATCTGTAACCATCCCAGGTTTGGCGTGACCCGGCCAATACACAATCAGCGGAACCCGGATTCCTCCTTCATACAGCCAGCCTTTTCCACCCCGCAAGGGCAGCATCGAAGAGGAAAAACGGTGATCCATTTGAACACGATTATTGTTTTTTTGGAAGCGGTTCGTGGCAGACATCCCTCCGTTATCCGACGTAAAGATAATGATCGTGTTATCCGCAATATTGAGCTCTTCAAGTTTAGCGCGGATGCGTGCGAGACTTTCATCCAACGCACCCACCATTCCAGCGAACTCTACATTGTCCTGCTTCTGTTTGACCCACCCGACTCGGTTGTTGATAAAATCCTCGGAGCGCTGGTTTTTTTTCATCTCAGCGAGACTCGCTTCCGACGGTGCCGGTTCGTCCGGATTTCCTTCCAGAATATAATCCGGTCCTTCTTCGAGCGGCATTTTCGCCAGTTTCTTTTTATATTTTTCAACGAAATCTTTTCGTCCCTGAATCGGGTCGTGCACCGCAAAATGTTCCAAATGTACAAAAAAGGGCTGATCCTTTTTACGCTCGATAAAATCGAGTGCGGCCTCGGTCAATTTATCCGTAAAATAGTCACCCTCTTTTGCCTGCAGCGTTTTGTCATACTTACCGCCCGGACCGGCATGGCCGCCGAAGGGGTAATGATAGGATCCCACCCAGCCGGTAATCTCTTCGTCGAATCCGTAGGTCTTGGGATCTCGGGCCACATGTGCTTTGCCGTAGTTCGCTGTCGCATATCCATGTCTGCGCAGGGCTTCGGCAATGGTAACTTCGCCTTCCGACAGCGCCTTCGCTTTTTTTGCGCTGTGCAATTTTTCGTGGTCCATTTCCTTTTTGCCGCCCAACCATTCCGTCAAATTCGTGCGCGCCGGATATTTTCCGGTCAGAATACTCGCCCGACTCGGAGAACAGACATGGCAGGTGGCGTAAGCGTTAACAAACTTCACTCCATCTTTTGCCATCTGGTCAATCGCGGGCGTTTCATAAAAACTGCTTCCATAACACCCGACATCGCGCCAACCCAAATCATCAACCAGAAAGAATACGACGTTGGGTTTCTTGATCTCAGCCTGAATGGAACCGAAGAAAAGAAGAGTTGGAATGAAAAGTGAGGAAAGCTTCATTGGGCGTCCCCCTTGCGGGTCACATAGACGTAGTAGGCGCTGAGCATGAGTTCGTCCCTTCCCTTGAACCAAGTGTGCAAAGCGGTCGGACCTTTCTTCAGGTTCATGGTGAAGGTAACTCCTTTGTCCTTGGGTGTAACCCTCTTGGTCAGTCCCTCGAACTGGTAGGATTTCTTTTCGGAAATTTTCAAATGGTTGTGTCCGCTTATAAAGAGCATGGCTTGGTTGATGGGCAAAGCCGTACCGCTACCGTCGGGTAAAGTTCCACTGACTGTTCCATTCGCTTCCTTGGGCCAGCGCCTCAGTTCGATCTCGTACTCCCCTGCCCTCGCAACGTCGATCAACCAATAGCCGTTCTTCAATACGCCCCGCCGGATTTGCCCCTGCTGGTCGACAAAGACGTCGAGCCACTCGGTGGCGGAAAGCTTGGTCGGGTTCTCGTGCTTGGTACC
>CAWVZQ010000305.1:0-4077 GCA_963934405.1 uncultured Opitutales bacterium
GGACGTACAAGCTCATCTATGCCAGCAACGATTTCCGCGGTTTCGAAGGCTCGGCAACTCGAACAGTCAAGGTCGTTGCCACCCCTCCGACCATTACCCTAAACCCTGGTTCCGAAGCGGGGCCGGATGGAATAGATCCGACTGGCGAAGTAGTTTATCACAGTGTACAACGCCGAAATCTGAATTTCTCGAAGATTGCAGATTTTCAAGATCCTGGTTTTACCGCACACGATTTTGCAGATCGAAACCTCGAGCCGTTTGTTCAAACTGTGGGTCTTCCCGTTGCTCATGATGAGAAAGGAATCTTTTCTCTCACATATACGGTTAATGACCAATATCGAAATGGAACTCTTCCCGGTGGCATACCTGTTTCCACAACCGTGACCCGTGAGGTACGCATTGCCGATCTAACTCGTCCAACAATATCTCTGAATTATGGTTTTGTAGCTGTAAAGAGCGGAGGTGCCGATTATTGCTTTTACGGAGATTTATCCGTTCGAGTCGAGGCCACCACCCCTTTTTCGGATGCTGGAGCCACAGCAGTTGACAACTACGATTTGGAAAGCGACCTGCTTCCTGAAATTCAAGTTTCCAGCGATGTCGATCTTATGGTTGAGGGAAACTACTATGTGAAATACAAAGTTCTCGACGCCGCCGGGAACGAGTCCGAACCAGTTTCTCGATTGGTGACTGTCGTGGATACCACTCCTCCTGAAATTGCACTCTTCGGTTCCCCGATAATTTTCGTGGATTTCAATTCCACTTACAGGGATCCAGGAGCTTACGCCACGGATACCCGAGCTAAGGACCTTACGGAAAAGATCGTAGTTACTGATCCCGTTGCCGCCATGTTTCCCGACCTTTCCGATCCGCTAAATCCAATTGATCCTGATCCCGACAAGAAGAAAATCGGTACGTATACCGTTACTTACACGGTTTCAGATGAAGCAAAGACACCGAACGTCGTGTCCGTCACCAGAGAGGTTGTTGTATTGGGTAATGATGGTCAAGGCCCTCAAATGAGGCTCTTTCCGCCCACGGAAGAAAATGGAACCAAGCACTTGATCGTAAACGTGGGCGATACCTACAACGATCCCGGGGCCTATGCATTCAAGGATTTGGGTACAGGTGGCGTCAAGTACTACAAAGTGACGAGATTGAACGATCCCGACATGAGCAAGTTAGGAAAGACAGACATTCATTACCTGTCCTATGACGAATTCGGAAACGAGATGAGGATTTCACGTATTGTCGAAGTGCAGGATCTGAGCGCTCCCGTCGTATATCCCAACAAGTCCGATGGCCAAACCGATCTCGCTCTGGAAGCTGGCGTGTCCTATCGCGACGACGGATTCACCGCCATCGACAATTACTCTCTGGATGCTGAGCTTAAGCTAGAGTCCGTTTTTCGGGAGAAGGGGAATACGGACCGGGACGATTACCTGGATGTCTCGAAAATCGAAACCTTTGGCTTTTTGGATATTTCAAAACAGTATGAAGTCTATTATACCGCCACCGACTCCAGCGACAATGAGGGCAATGCCTCCCGAACGCTCAGCGTATTTGATTCCACTGCTCCCACGGTCGAGCTCGTTACCTTGTCCAAGCTAGACGAGGGCTTGATCTCATGGCCCGAAGCCATCCAGAATGTAACACTGCCTTGGGCCAACCTAGCTGCCCTTCCCCAACCACAAGTCGTTTATTCCTCGGATGACGGACAGAATTTCTACGTAATGAAAAATTCTGCCAATGGGGTGGAGGTGATTTTCGAGGAGTTTGAGATTGTAGAAACCAAACCCGACGATCCTTACGATACTCGGAAACATGTTCGCAAGGGGTTCTTTAGGATTGAGAGACCACTTGGTCAGAAAATCTACGAAGATCCTGGAGTCTACGTCACAGACAATACATTAGGCAGCCTTACGGTCACAGTCAAGAAAACGGATCTTGCTCCAGATCCCGGTATCGATTTCCAGTACCGAATTACCTACCAAGCTCAAGATTCAGCCGGAAACCTCAGCACTGTTCTGGAACGCACGATAAAAGTACACCAAGGTCCGCAGTTATCCCTAAATGGCGCGGCAGAGATAGTAATCGTTAACCGCAAGAATGAAACGGAAGTCGTTGAGTACTCGGACTCGGATGGATATTCCGACAAAGGCGTAACGGCTCTAGACTTTCTAGGTACCGGAAAGTTGAGTGATTCCAAGGTCTTTCTTGAATACGTCTATCACGACCCTCCCAACTCTCCGACACCAAGCCCACAACCGATAGCAGGCGAAAGAAGCAAACTTTCCGATTCGCCCGACAAGCTCAAGGACGGCATCGATTTGGACGAGACTCGAAAGTACGTGGTCACCTATTCGGCCATCGATGAGCAGAACAACCAGTCGCAACCGGTGAGCCGAATTATCCATTCCGTTGCAGATGACAACATCGCCCCTGAAATTACGCCTTTGCGCTCCCTTGCTGACGACGGTTTCGTTCATTTGGAGGTAAACGCAACCGGTACGGGTACCTACGTCGAACTAGGGGCTACCGCGAAAAAGACGCGCCACGATGGTCTTGGACCGCCTTATGAAGTCGTACAGGTATGGGACGAGACGAACTCATCTTCCTCGGGAACGGTTGGAGTAACTTATCCCGCAGACTTTAAGTTTACTTTCGGGAAAGGTAGTGAGACCAAGGTTCGCGATACTCCGTATGAGATCACTTATTCCGTGGAGGACGAATTCGGGAATGAGTCCGTAAATCCCGAGAGAATACTGAAGGTCTTGATCGAGGACAAGATTTCACCCACAATCGTAGCGACCCCGTATCCGGGCGACAACATTGATCCGACCATCGAGGCCGGCGAGAATTACATAGATCCCGGATTCACCGCTTCCGACAACTATGATTCCGACGACGTTTTGACTGCCACGGTTAAGTTTCTCGATAAGGGTGGCATCGAGGTTGGTACGGTTGATTCCTACACTATTGGAGAGGACATAGATACCAACGATACTGCAATATTTCCTCTCGGTAATCCAGTTCCCACATGGGATCTCGATGTATTCAGCTCTTTCACGGTGGTCTACACGGTCGCTGATGTTTCCGGAAATACCAAGGAGTACACTCGAAACGTCACCGTAACCGATACCACCGCACCCACCATCACTCTCAATCCCGTGCCGGACGACGGTTCATTGGGAAGCGGAGACTTGAGCCCCATTCGTGTTCTCCAAGACCTGTTGACTGCTAACCCGGCCGGTGCAGAGAGCAAGTATGTCGAGCATGGAATTACCGTAACCGACAATTCATGGCTGCCGGGGGATTCATTATCCATTGTTGCATCAGGATCTTTAAAAACTGGTTTAAGCGAAGTGGCCATAACGATCGACTCCAACAATGTCCTCATGGGCGTGCCCGGTCAATACAAGGTCACCTACACGGCTACCGATTCCAGCGGCAATGTAAGCACTCTGGAGCGTCTCGTGGATGTCTTGGATCGAGAAAAGCCCAATATCCTAGGAGAGCCTCTTTCTCCTACTTCTCCGCCATCTCTTTACGTCGTCGCCGAGGGTGGCGTTCAATACGACGACGATTCCGGGCAAACCGTGCAATTATGGGATGGAACGAACTTTGTTTTACCGCCTCAAGCCCTAGGCCTATACGCCCAAGACGTCCAAGATGGCGCCATCACCACAAAAATCAAGCGAACTATTTTTTATGATGTGGACGGAGATGGAAGCTTTCGCGAGAACAAGGGATTCATTCTAAACAATGACGTTGCTTCTGTTCCAAGCCTCATAAGTACCTCCATTGACCAAAACAATACCCAATACCTCATTAAATACGAGGTTACTGATGAAGCTGATAATAACGCCACAGTGAAATACCGCCGGATAATCGTCAAGGACACCATGGCTCCCAGCATTCAGCCAGCCAGTTTCGAGACTACAGTGCTTGTCGACTACAAGTCCATCGCCGATCCGGATGCCGGATCTCTTACCGATGTCAAGAACTTCCTAGTGAACGGTTTTTCCGCGGTGGACGCCAACAATTTCGATTCTGATCTGACCTGGGTGGTTGATT
>CAWVZQ010000306.1:0-4073 GCA_963934405.1 uncultured Opitutales bacterium
GACGCAATGCGCGAAATGATTTTGGCCGAGGAAGAAGATGCTCGCCGCAAGGCTCTCAAGAAACTCTTGCCCTACCAGCGTCGGGATTTCGCCGGAATATTCAAGGCTCTCGAAGGTCGTCCGGCTACCATTCGTTTGCTCGATCCGCCTCTTCATGAGTTTCTCCCTCATGATGAATCTGCTCAGCGTGGTCTTGCCAAAAAACTTGGTGTTTCATTAGCTTCGATAAAGAAGCGCGTAGAAGATCTTCACGAATTCAATCCTATGCTCGGTCACCGAGGTTGTCGTCTCGGCATTTCATATCCTGAGGTTACGGAAATGCAGGCTCGGGCCATTTTCGAGGCTGCCGTTCAAGTGCAATCAAATGGAATCAACGTTAGTCCTGAAATCATGGTTCCGCTCGTTGGTTTCTCCAAGGAGCTCGAGCTTCAGGTGGAAGTTATTCACCGGGTAGCCAAGGAGGTGTTTGCCGCCAAGGGAGCGAAGGTGAAGTACTTGGTGGGCACGATGATCGAGATTCCGAGAGCGGCCTTGACTGCCGACGAGATAGCCAAGACGGCTCAGTTCTTTAGCTTTGGGACCAACGATCTTACTCAGACGGCTTTGGGTATGAGTCGCGATGATTCCGGGAGCTTCTTATCCAATTATACCGAACTTGATATTTTGCCCCAAAACCCTTTTGCCAGTGTCGATCAGAGCGGTGTAGGCAAGTTGATGGAAATGGCGGTAAAGCTTGGTAAAAAGGGCCGTCGTAACATCAAGTTGGGAATCTGTGGAGAGCACGGTGGCGATCCCGAAAGCGTCAAGTTCTGCCACAAGATTGGTTTGCACTACGTTAGTTGCTCCCCTTACCGCGTTCCCACTGCTCGTCTGGCAGCCGCACAAGCTGCTGTTCAAGGCTAATCAAACATTGAAATTTGGCTACACGCCTGAAAAGTAGTTTTTTTTGTAGCGGGTCGGTCTCCTTTTTTGCGAGATCGACCCGCTTTCATTTTCGAGGTTGTCATCCGCTTGATCGAATCTCGTGTTTGAGGTAAGCGAAAAGCCTAGGCGAGTGGAGCGGGCCTTTTTGGTTTCGGTCGTCAGGCACAAAGAAGAGGAGGCACGGGCGGTCTCTTTGTTGGAAGAGTTGAAGGAGCTTGTGGAAAACCTTGGAATCGAGGTCATAGGTTCGATATTGGCTCGGGTTCGCAAGACCTATCCGAAGTTTCTGCTAGGCAAAGGAAAGGTACAGGAAATCCTTGAACTTGCGCAGGCTGCCGATTGCGACGTTATTGTTTTTGATAACGAACTGGCTCCGGGGCAGCAGAGGAATTGGGAAAAAGAAAGCAAGGGAGCCGTAATCGATAGACACGAGGTAATCATTGATGTGTTTGCTGATCGCGCCCAAACTCGCGAAGCCGTTCTTCAAGTTGAATTGGCTCGTCTCGAATACTCCTTGCCTCGCCTTCGTCGGGCATGGACTCACCTCGGCAGGCAGCGTGGTGGCGGGGTTACCCAGCGTGGAGAGGGAGAGGCTCAACTCGAGTTGGACCAACGTATGGTTCGAGACAAGATCGCCTCAACGAAACGTGAACTCGTTCAAGTGATTCGTCAACGTACCGTGAGCCGTAAGCGACGTCGTCGCGTGCCCGTGCCGACCGCGTCCATCGTGGGCTATACCAACGCAGGGAAATCCACGTTGCTCAACAAGCTGACCGGCTCCGACATCTATGTCGCCGACAAGCTTTTCGCCACTTTGGATCCGACCAGCCGGAAGATGAATTTACCTTCTGGTCGAGGTTTTGTTCTCACGGATACGGTCGGTTTCGTAAGGAATCTCCCGCACCGTTTGGTGGATGCGTTCAAGGCAACGCTCGAGGAGGCTTTAGTCGCCGATTTCCTCATTCACGTGGTTGACCTTTCTTCAGGGGAGACCGTCGATCAAATGGAGACGACTCTTGAGGTTCTCGACGAATTGGGGATTGTCGAAAAAAAGATCATCACCGTTTTCAACAAGGTCGATTTGGTCGACGACGAGATCGAGTGCGCGTCTGCCCGTTTTAAGGTGCCCGACGCCATCTTTGTAAGTGCGACGACTGGTGAGGGACTGGAGGCGTTGACCACTGTCTTTGAGGATATCTTGAAGGAAGGTGTCGTGGAGCGAGAATACCTTGTGCCTCACGATCGCTATGATCTGGTTGCTCGACTTCGTCGGGCAGGTTCCATCCGAAAGGAAGAATCAAACGAAGATGGGGTTTTCCTATTGGCTAGCCCTGCAGATTCGTTAATCCCCGTTATGGAAGCGTTTCGTTCCAAACACGGACCTTAGTCCATGCTGCCTTGGAGTTAACGGCAACTATTGCTAGCTGTTTTTTTGGCGAAGCCAGTCTACCCAAGTTACCCTCAGCATTCCAACTGCGAGCCAGAAGACTCCTGTAATGCAGAACGAGGTATAGGATGCGACCAAGCCGATCATGTCGGGGTCGTTCGAAGGTACGTGAGACTTGAATACCTCACGCATGAAAAAAAAGAAAGCCACCGTTAGAATAGCATCTATGATGCGACCGTTTCTAGATATCAGCTTAGTTTCTTCTTTTTCTTCGCTCATTGGATAGGCGGATGAAAATGTTGAGATGTGGCCCGCGGGTCAAACCTTATCCTTTTAAATTTACCTGACTTAGAATGAGTTTCTTGATTTCGCTTATAGATAGTTTGAGCAGTTCGGAGGCAGCCATCCGGTTGCTCGGGATGGCGGGAAGGGAATCCAGTCTTTCCCTTAGGATCAAATTGCGGTTGGCCGCGACCTCGTCCACGCGATCGATGGGAGTGAAGTGGGGTGCTGAAGCAAGGGCTTGCGGGCATTCACGGATAATGTCGCGGATAGCGATTACTGATTCGGCAAACCGATCCAATTCCGCTTTTGTGTAACTTTCGGTTGGCTCGATCATTAAGCCGTAGACCTCCGGGAAAGCGACGGTGGGGGCGTGGAAACCGAAATCCAGAAACAGCTTGCCTACCTGCGGTATGGCTTGGGGTCTGGGAATTCCCGCAGCCTCTATGCTCGCAAAATCCTCTTCATTCAGGGTGAGAATGAATTCGTGCATGCGTGGGGTGCCGATGGCGCCTGTAGGCAGGGTAGGGTAGCTTTTCCCCAGCTTTTCGAATAGATAGCGTGAAGAAAGTACGGCTAGAGCGGACATGCGGGGCACACCTTCTTTCCCCAGGCGCAGCAGATAGGCGAGGGCCCTGACTTTGTGGCCGAAGTTCCCGTGGTGACGATGAAAGGATCCGATTGACTTCTCTGTACGAACTTGGCGAAACAAACCATCTTCGCTTCTTACCACTTGAGTGCCCGGCAAGTATTCGGCCAAACATTGCGAAACCGCCACGATCGCATCGCCCGGTCCTCCTCCGCCATGAGGGATGGTCCAAGTCTTGTGGAGGTTGTTGTGCACGGCGTCGACTCCCAGAGCCCCTAGGTTCACTTGGCCTGCAATGGCGTTCATGTTTGCTCCATCCATGTACACGAGACCTCCTGCAGCATGCACCTTGTCGGCGATTGCCTTGAAATCAGTCTCGAAGACACCCGAGGTGTTGGGGTTGGTTATCATTACGCCGCAGAGGCGTTTGCCGTGAGTGGCGAGCTTGTTGTCAAAGTCTTCCGGATCAACTCGTCCGTCAGGCAAGGCTTCCAAATGCACGATGCCGGTCGATGGGTCGAAGCCTGCCATGACGGCGGTGGCAAAATTGGTGCCATGAGCAGATTTCGGGATGAACACGACGTCGCGATCATTATCGAGGCGGTCCCGATGGTAGGCTTGAAAAAGCTTCAGTCCGACGAGTTCTCCTTGGGCTCCCGCCACCGGCTGAGTCGTCACTGCGGGCAAACCCGTGATTTTTGCAAACCACTCCTGGATGGCATAAAGAACCTCTAGCGGTCCTTGGACGTCTTCGACGGGAGCCTGCGGGTGAGCCTCGGAAAAACCAGGAAGTCCCGCTGCCCAATCGTTCACCAAGGGGTTGTACTTCATAGTGCAGGAACCGAGTGGATAGCAGGCGTCGTCGGGGCTGACGTTTAGCTCGGCGAGCTT
>CAWVZQ010000307.1:0-4067 GCA_963934405.1 uncultured Opitutales bacterium
GAAAGATGTTTATTGCCTTCGAATACGATTTTGCGGATTTTGCGACTTTCGTTTTCAACTATACGAAAAACAACTGTGGCCGAACGAGCACCTTCATCACGAAGAATTTCAGACTCCACCCGAGAATCCCAAAAACCTTTGTCCAAATAGAGTTCTCGAACGGCCCGTTCGTCAGACTTGATCATCGCTTCGTCGAGAAGCTCACCAGCTTCGGATCCAATCGATTTGACGAGCTTTCGACGGGAAAGTTCATCATTCCCCTCAAATCGAATCTCTCCAATGCGAGGTTTTGTAGTAACGCGAAAAGCAAGGACAACGGAAGCGGGATCAGGTTGTACCGTATCCAAGAAAACACGAACGTCGTCCACGGTGCCGGTTGCCATGAGATTGCGGATGGATTTGTCCACGGCACCGGGGTGATACTCCGCCCCAACCTCCACTTGAAGGTTTTCACGTATAAAAGATTCACCAATAGTACGGGGACCTTCAATCGTGATCCGGATTTCCGCAATACGCTTACCCGTAGGGTCAACTTGAGCCGCTAAAAACGCCACCCAGCCCATGAGAATACAACAGGCAAAACCTAAAATACGAATGTTAGTAGACATTGATCTTAATTCATGCGGGAATCGCCGTGCATACTGGTAAAACGAGTAAATTTCTTACGGAATGCTAGTTGCAAAAAGCCAGTGGGTCCATTTCGTTGCTTGGCCAAGATAAGCTTTATGACCTCGAAGTCTTCACCCTCTTCGGTTCCGGCATTGGGCCCATCCATCTCGCGGCCATCCGAGGCTGATTTGTCCTTGGCAAGGAGCATTACGATATCGGCATCCTGCTCAATGGAACCTGACTCACGGAGGTCTGAAAGCCTTGGCTCGCGACGATCCTTGTCAGATTCCCTATTGAGCTGACTCAAAACCATCACGGGCACATTCAGTTCCTTGGCCATAGCCTTGAGTCCACGAGAAATGTCGGCAACTCCGGCTTCTCTCGATTGAATGCGAGAGTCGGTACCAATCAGTTGAAGGTAATCCACAACGATTAGTGAAAGTGGTTGGCGGGAGTGAGTGCGGCGAGCTTTTGCTCGCAGTTGATGGATTGTTAAACCTCCTGAATCATCAACCCATATGGGCGCCTGACGAAATTCACGGGCGGTTGCAGCTAGTTTTGTTTGAGCATCGCGAGGTGCAAACCCTCTTTGGAGATCACTTTGATTTACTTCGGCCCGGCCACAAATCATTCGCATGGCAAGGGAAACAGCACTCATCTCCAAACTGAAGACAAGAACGCTTGGAGGATCATCTCGTACGGCTGCAGACAAAACGATGTTCTCCACAATGTTCATGGCAAGAGTGGTCTTTCCCACTGAAGGTCGAGCTGCCAAGACAATCATTTCGGTTGGGCTTAGACCGTTGGTCAAATTATCGAGATCAGGATAGCCTGTTTTTACTCCTGCTGCGGCTTCACCGCCTAATAACCTTTTGATCTGTTCTTCGGCGCCGGTAACTGGTTCCCTGAATCGCTTTGCTGCATCGGAAGCTCGATCTTGGCTTAACTCAAAAACATCTTGTTCGATTTCACCTAGGAATGCGCTAAGATCGCCTTCCTGCTTATTGGCGCGGTCAATAATATCATGAGCTACGCGTATACACTGTCGAAGAATTTGCTTTTCCCGTACTATCTCCAGCCAAAAAGGAGCGTGGGCAGGTGTCTCTATTCGAGATGTCAGCGCCGCCAATGCGGCATGACCTCCGACTTCATTCAACTGATCAAGTTTTGACAGCTTTTCTGCGAGAAGAATCTCATCGGCAGGCTCACCCTCTCGCTGAAGATCAAGCAGGGCTGAATATATAAATTGGTGGTTCGGCGAATAAAAATGCTCTGGAAGGAGTCCGGACTCCGCGCACAAAGAGGTAGTTTCTCCAGTCTGGTCGAGAATACAGGCGGCGAGTAATCCTTGCTCGGCGTCGCCGTTGCTCGGAAGAGAAGGTCCTGACAAAAAGTTTGTTGCGCCAGCGGATGACTTATCGCCGCCAAATTCTCGAGAACTTCTTTGCTTCCTCTCGCCTTGGGTGCCTATTTCGGCAGATGGCATGAGAATAGTTACTCGTTCGTTAGCAGAGAGCAAAGGCGTAGAAGCATCTCAGTCTTCTTCAGTCTCGATGGGGTTTTCCGACACAATTTCGAATTCAACGTCGGCCTTGACCTCCGGGTGCAGTTGAAACGTGGCAGTGAGTTTACCCAACTCCTTAACCGGACGAAAGGGAGCAAGATGGCGCTTGTCCAAGTGAAAGCCCTGCTCTTCAAGCTTAGCAAGTAACTGTGCAGAGGTTACTGAACCGAACAATTTTCCACCCGCACCAGTCCTGACGGCGATCGCGACACGAGCCTCTCGTAATTTGACCGCGATTTCTTCGGCTTGGCTCTGCTCATCAGCCTCCCTGTGGGCACGAGCTCGCATAAGCGATTCCATACGTTTCTTGTTGGAATGATTAAGAGATACCGCTTTCTTGCGGGGTAGCAACCAGTTGCGGGCGTAACCCGCTTTGACTTTAACTATGTCTCCCTCTGCTCCGAGGTTATCGACTTTGTCGACTAAAAGTATCTCTGTTGTGGCCATAATAGTAAGGTTAAAGAAATTAAATATAGATGTTTATTGAATCAGTATCAGAAAGGAACATCTTCGTTCAAGTCAGGATCGCCTGTAGGTGGAGACGAACTATCCGGTGCGGCATTTGCGTTATCAGGGGCGACCTGAGTGGACTGAGGGGCATCAGTGCCTGATTCGCGAGATTGACCTTCGTAACTATCTTGCTTTGCTCCCATGAATTCCCAGTTTTCCAAATCTACGAGCAACTTGCTGCGCTTCTCTCCTGTTTGCGATTCCCACTGGTCCAGCTTGAGGCGGCCTTCAACGAAAATTGGCTTACCCTTTGAAAAAAATCTGGCTAGTGCCTCACCTCGTGGCCCAAAAGATTCCACATCGACAAACGTTACCTCTTCACGTTTGTTCCCCTCCGAATCCTTGAAGTTTCGGTTAATAGCCAAACCAAATTTACAGACGGATCGACCGCTCGGGAGCATTCTCACCTCCGGATCACGAGTCAGGTTGCCAATGAGAAGCACTTTATTGAGGGAGGCCATGGTACTGGATGGTTGGGGAGTCTAATGCAAAAATGAAATCAAATGCGTTCGACAACTATGCGATCGACATTTTTTTCCAAGGAAAGTTTTTCGAGCAAGCGAGAAGGAAGTTCGGGCTCAGCTTCTATATCAAATTGAAAGTATACCCCATTGGCGAGATTGCTACTCGACTTGCGAGCAAAGTCCTGAGCCCCGAGATTTTCAACCTTTTTTACTTCTCCCTCAACTGAACGAATAACATCGCTCATCTGAGAGATAAATTCATCGGAACCACCTTCGTTGCCCCGAGGATCAAGAACCATCGTCGCTTTATAATTTCGTTTGCTCATCTAATTTAATTCGTTCTTTTGATGTTTGGTTTACAGAATTCATGGCATGTGCACAACCCTTGTCAAGAATCTCGCGCAATGTGCATAAAAAAAAGTCCTTTTTTTCCTCTAAGAGTCGAGCTTCCTGGATCGTCAATCGGCTTAACACGTGATCGGCTAAATCCATGCGGGAATCTTTCTTTACGCCCACCCCGAGTCGAAAACGAATAAAGTCCGAGCCGATGGCACGTATGATGTCTTTTACCCCATTGTGTCCACCGTGACCACGATTGTGTGACAACCTTATTTGACCTGTAGCAAAGGCAGTGTCGTCGTGAATCACGATAGTTTCCGAGTGAATGCATTTGTGGTAATCGAGAAGGGGTTTCAAATACTCGCCGCTGCAATTCATGAAATTGCCCGGTTTGACGAGGATTAATGATTTCCCGGAACTCGATGCGATGGCCACTTTGGAATGGAAACGTGGTTTGTCTTTCCACATGACGTCCAGTTGCTGGGCAAACTCGTCCAACAACCAATACCCCGTATTGTGGCGAGTGCCGGAATATTCCGGACCGGGATTTCCTAGACCAACGATTGCTATCGGAGACACGA
>CAWVZQ010000308.1:0-4051 GCA_963934405.1 uncultured Opitutales bacterium
GTAGTTGGTTTTCTCGTCGGCTCGGATTTGAACGATACTAGAGTCGTTGGTGTTTGTGCCTACGGAGAGCAAGCGAGCTTGCTTTTGCTTGCGATGGCGCATAGCCCACAACTTTTTGCCGCAGTTGCTTTACTCTCTCCAATGGGAGATGCCCCTACTGATCGCTTGCAAAAGGCAGAATATCCTGCGGCTTTATTCGCCGCTCGTTCTTCCGATGAAGAATCAATAAAATCGAACGCCCTTCTATGGGCGGGAGCATGCCGCAGGCTATCTACTTCAGACAGGTCTCGGGTTTTTTGCATGATTACGCCGCCCATGCGTCAGGAAACCTTTTCTGACCTTAAGCTTAAGACTTTGGCATATGCCTTTTTAATCGACTCTTTGAGTCGATCAAGAAGCCACTAGCTTTAGATTCCTATGTTATTCAATAATGTGCTCTTGCCAACCCGAGGGCAGTCGTCGTAAGCCTGCTGATATGTTTGGAACAATAAAAAACCCAAGTGGGGAAACTCTCGATTATACCTTTCATGAAGGGGCTGCCAATGCCCGCGATGTTTTTATTATAGGTCATGGAGTGACCGGCAACAAGGATAGGCCTTTTGTCGTAGCATTGGCAGAAGCCGTATCGGCGGAAGGAGTGCCCGTGTTGCGGTTCTCCTTTGCAGGAAATGGTTCTTCGGAAGGAAGCTTTCGGGAATGTACGATTTCCAAGGAAGTCGAGGATCTGAAAGCCGTGCTTTCCGCTACTGAGTCGGTAGGGCTTCGAGCAACCTACGCCGGACACAGCATGGGCGGAGCCGTTGGCGTGCTTGCTGCTGCGAGTGACAGTCGAATACGCCATCTCATTTCTCTTGCCGGAATGGTTAACACGGAAGCATTTTGCGATCGTGAATTTGGAGAAGAAATACCTGACTCCGGGTGCATGTGGGAAGATCCTTCATGCCCACTGTCAAAAGTTTTCCTCTCCGACATGAAGACAATAGGAACTACTGCTCCGAAAGCTTCTGAGGTTACAGTACCTTGGCTTTTCGTCCATGGAGCCGAAGACGATGTTGTGCCCGTAGAGGATTCCCGAGAAATTTTCGCTCTGGCAAACGATCCCAAGAAACTGTTTGAGATTCCCGGAACGGATCATGTCTTCTCCGAGGATGGTCTTGAACCAATGAGTGATGCCGTTATCGCTTGGCTTGGTGATACCTTACGGGATTAACCTTTTATCCTTATGAGAAACTTGAATCGTGGCGCTTTCGCCGATTCTCGATTTTATTCCTTATCCTAAAGTCTTGTTTAGGGGCATGAGCCCCGCCCGCCCGCTTAAATTTCTTTTGCTCTGAAGACGACTTCGATGGGTCTGGCGGGTTTATTGCTTGGTGGGTTTGGGACCAGGATGAAAGTGTCGGTGATTACTGGGTTGAGTTCTTCCCCGGAGATGATCTCTGCTTTCGCGAGCCTTTGGTCGAAGAATGTAATAAAAGGCCGATACCCCCGTTGAACCCCGTTCTCGTTGACGGGTGCGTAACTGGCGGAGCCAAGTGTCGGAGTGATGGAGAAACTATACTCATCGCCTTTTCGAGTGAGGGCTTGTTTCCAGTTGCGTTTGCCGTCCGCCATTTTTGCTTGCCATGCGGGGTCACCGTAAAAGGCCACGATGTCACGGTCAAAGAGAAGTCCGCGAGTATCGTTGGAACCCAAGCGAAGTTTTCGTGCATAGGCCGATGGCTTTCGGGAGTGAACGGTTACTTTGGCGTTAGATTGAGAATCGTTTTTCGGAAAACAAGTTTCAAGGCGGTGAATGAGGGCATGGTGATTGGCGAAGAAGGCTTCCGTGAAAGAATAGCGCCCCGGTTGCTCAATAAAGTAATCGAGGCAACCCCAACCCATGTAGCCGTACCAAGTGACTTCGACGTATCCCATCATTTGTCGAACTCCCGCGCTTTCGAGAAAGGCGGCGGCCATGGAGTCGGGACCGTCTAGATGGCCCATGAGGCAGTTGCCGATTGGCATGTAAACCTTCGGGTTGGGAGAGTTCACGGCGTGTCGCTTACCTGAAAGGTCTGAACCAAAAAGGGATCCGTCTTTGCAACGAAAGACGCCGTTGCGATATCGAAAGCCTAATTGCAGGTCTCTTTCGGTGGCATGACCCGAGGTCACGAAAAGGTCGGGCTTCCCTTCGTTCAGTTCCCTTACGAAGCGAGAAGTGGTATCTTGCGGCAGCTTGATGTCCTTTATATCGCCGCCTTGTTCCTTGGTTACGCCGTGTCCTTTTCGTAGTTCGCAAAACCATTTGCCTCGTTCGCAGCGGTCGAGTGCGATTTCAGTACAGGCCAAGGAGTTGCGAATAACTAACGGATCGGAAGTTTTTGCAACGGTGAGGGCATTTTCGGCATCGTGTCCCGTAAGGATGCCCCAGAACAAGTCTGTGTAGGGATCGGTATCCAATCGCCTGGTCATGCGGTGAATAGCTTTTACGAAGTCCTTGGAGGTTTCCTCGGGGCGAGCAATGAAACAAGCGTAACGTGGAAACGATTTGCGGAGGGCGGGGAGAGATTCCTCGACTGACTTTTTAAAGTATAGCACTTCCGCGGAGTGTTTCTCCCTTATCACGGAAACAATCTTTGCCCATTTCTCGTTCTTTGCGGTTTCCTGAGATACAACTACAGAGTAGTTTGCGCCGAACGAAACATGAGCCCCTAAAATTAAGGCAATCCAGACAACTCTATTCATTGTATGAAATTTTGCCCTGTTGGGCCTGTCTGGTTCAAACGAACTTCGTTACACCTGGTATGGGCACTCCCTGCGCGGGCAAGGATTCCTTCCAGTCAAGGTGAGGGGGGGTGAGGTCGGTCTTTGAGTTTAGAGCATCTTCGTAGGTGATCTGTTGTCCAGTGTAGGCTGCCATACGACCGAGGATTGCGACCATTGTACTTTGAGCGGCAATTTCACCGTCGTTGAATGGTTTGCCTTCACGAATAGAGGCAAATAATTCGTCGTGCTCGGTTTGGTACATGTCGTTGTTTTCTCCACGGAAACGCCAAGCGTCTTCCTTGCCCAAAATGGCGTGACGATTTTTAGCCGAGCAAAAACCTTTGGCGCCGTAGACTTCAACTTCGTAACTGCCCACGGTTCCGTTTTGTTGTCGCGAATGGTGAAAACCCCTTACTCCACCAGTTTCATTTTCCCATTGATATACAACGGCGAAATGATCGAAAATGTTCCCGTATTTGTCGAGTTCGTCGTATACTTGTCGACCTCCGGATGCTTCCGCGTGGGTAGGGGCTTTGTCTCCCATCGCCCATTGCATCATGTCGATGCAGTGAACTGCTTGTTCCACGATGGAATCGCCCGAAAGCCAAAGGTGTGCGTTCCAGTTGCGCATCTGGGCTTCAAGATCGCCCCAGCCTTCCTCGCGCGGTTTCTTCCAGGTTTCCCCCCCGTTGTAGGTGCTGTACATTGCATTTACGTCGCCTAGCGCGCCATCGAGTATGCGACCGAACACCTCGCGTTTCGGATAGTGATGTCGCCAGCAAAACCCAGACATGAAAGCAAGTTTCTTTTCCTTTGCCTTCTTGGCCAACTCAATGACCTTTCGTACGCCCGGAGCATCTACCGCTACCGGTTTTTCGAAGAAGCAGTGGACGCCTTTCTCAATGGCGTACTCGATGTGTAAAGGTCGAAAATTTGGCGGGGTGGTGAGAATCACGACGTCGATTCCTGAGTCGATGACCTTCTTGTACGCATCAAAACCTATGAAGGTAGTGTCTTCGGTTACTTGATACTTAGCGCGACCCCGTGCCCGTAAGATACGGCTGCGTAGCTTGATGCGGTCTTCGAAGAGGTCGCCGATGGCGGTAAGGGCTACGTTTTCGTCGGCAAGCATGGCTTGGACCGCGGCTCCACTTCCTCGTCCCCCGATCCCGACCAGACCGATCTTGAGTGTCTTGTCGTTCTTGGCGGCTCTGGCCACATGGGGGGCCGCCAGTAAGGTGCTCGCGGAAAGGGCGGAGCCTGTCTTGAGGAATTTCCGGCGTGTGGGGTTTGAGAGTTCTTTCAT
>CAWVZQ010000309.1:0-4039 GCA_963934405.1 uncultured Opitutales bacterium
AGCCATCCTTTTTCGTATGATCCATTGTCCTGATAATACCCTGCGATCGAGCCCCAGCGGGTTCCCTCATCGAGAGAAACCCATGCTTCTGCAGTGATCTTTTCGCTTGGCAATTGGTCCGGGGTCATTTCGGGGACGTCCATGCTTGTACTCCCATCGAAACGAACCCCGAAGGCAGAGGTTTCAGAGCGTCTTTCGAAAGCACCCTTCAAGTTGCCTGCTACCGAGGAGATTGTCCGGGCGGAAACTTTTTCCTCAGAAAACGACCAATCGTGGAGGGGTTCTGTTACTTTTCCCCAGAGAGTGAAATTCAGGAAAAAAGTAAACAAAAACGCACAAGATGAAACTGACTGCTTGCTTAAACTTCGTCTCATTCCCGACTTTTTTGTAATTCTGGTGATTCCATTGAGGTAGGGAGCATAGAAGCACAGCAAGATCGTGAACTACAAGGTCATTGTTTACATTCAACAGACTTGTAACAGCTGGAACTACAATCAGATGGTCGCCTTTTTTCCAGATTAATCAATAACACAAATTACTTATTGCAATATCATTGCATTAAGGTCATATAGGATGAATTCATGAAGTTCTTTCTTTCCATATGCGGCATCGTTCTTTGCGTTGGGCTCTCGCTCTCTGCGGTTTCCCCTGAGTTTCATTCTCTTTTCTTTCATTTCAATGAAGCATGCCCTCATGCAGAGGGTACCAGCCCATGCCATTCTCATGAAGATGAGGAGGACAAGCAAGGCGATGAACAGAGTTCTTGTCCGGTGCTTCTTTTCAGCAAGTCCTATCAATTTTCCCTTGCCCCTGTTTTCTTGCCGCAGCCTGCTCTTTCGGTCGTTCAAGTATTTCTTGAAGAACCAGATGGGTTTTGTTTTGTTCGTACTGCCACTTCCATTTGGGCTAGGGGACCTCCCCTTTCTGTTTAGATATTTCCTGTAGTGATAGCTTCTTCGGGGTTCCCCGAGAGCTATTCCATCTTGAATCCTTTTTAGCCGAACGAGCACCAAGTCTTATTCGCAGACGATGCTTTGGCTTTTCTCAATCTAACTTCTCTTTTTTAAATGAAATATTTACCTTCCACACTTATGATTTTCGCTTCCTTTGCTTCGGCTCAGGACCAAAACTTAAAGGAACGAGTTGAGGAACTCGAACCTTTCGTCGTCGAGTCCACTCCTCTCAAAACCAAGGTCGAGGATTCGACCCAAGCATGGAGTGTTCTTTCCGACGACAAACTCGATAAAGCCAGGTCCAGCACTATCGCCGATTCTCTCTCCGATATTCCGGGTGTCAGCCAGTCTCACTTTGGCCCGAGTGCTAATCGTCCCATCATTCGCGGAATGGATAAATTCCGGGTACGTATGCTACAAAACGGCACCGGTACTTTCGATGTCTCTGCACAATCTGAGGACCATGCGGTTCCCATTGACCCCATGCTTGTTGACCGCATTGAAATCCTTCGTGGATCCTCTGCTCTATTGTATGGCGGTAGTGCCATTGGTGGGGTGGTCAATGTGATTGACCGAAAAATTCCAACTAGCCCTTACGATTCACCCGGCGCTTCACTACGTTCCAGTTACACTAGCGTCAATGATGGATGGAATTACGGAGCCATGGCATTTGGTGGTTCAGACAAACTCAGTTTTCAGATAAATGGATTCAAGCGGGATTCTAATGATTACGATACTCCTTCCTTCTACACTGAGGATCATCATGATGGTAGCTTAAAGGGTCCATTTGATGTAGTTAAAAATAGTCACGGCGACAGCTCTTCGTTTGGATTAGGGGGTTCTTACATGCTGGACTCAGGCTTCGCAGGATTCAGTTTTTCTAATTATCAAAACGATTATGGCGTTCCGGGAGAGCATGCGGAAAGTGATACCCTGATTGAAATGGAAAGCGATCGATTCGAGTTCCGTTCTGAAATTGGGATTTCTGATTCCAGTTGGCTAACTGGTATTAATTTCAACATTGGCTACGGGGATTATAAACACAGCGAAAGTGGATGGGAAGATGAAGGGGGTGGACCAGAATGGCACACCCACTCGACCTTCCTACGAGAAGGCTTTGAAGGTAGAATTTCATTTGAACACGAAATTGATGATTTGAACGGAGCTTTTGGTCTGCATGGTTTATTCGATGATTTCAAGATCGTTGGAGAAGAAAGCATTCTTGGTGGGCTTTCTAAAACTTGGTCGAACGCAACTAATACCGCTGTTCCTCAAGATGATCCTAGCAATCCAAGTATTGAAGGGGAGGAATCAAGCAGAATAGCACTCTTCTTGATGGAGGAATATGCCCTGAGTGATGATACTTCATTAAACGCTGGAATTCGTTGGGAGCATATTGACCGCGAATACAAAGGAACCACAGACCTAGATGACTCCATCTTCAGCACCAGTGGGGGGATTTCTCACAATCTAAGCGAACTTTGGAACGTAAGCGGTAACTTGAACTATTCCGAGCGTTTACCTGATACAGCGGAATTGTTTTCTGACGGGGCACACCATGCGACTGAAAGCTATGAAATTGGTAATAAAAACCTCGGTACGGAGTCTGCTGTAGGCGTTGAGATTATTGTTCGCAAGACAGTGGGCAGAGTAACCGGTCAGTTTTCTGCCTTCCACACCAAATTCAACGATTACATCTTTTTAGAGGAAAAATCTGCTGTAAGAGATTCAAATGGTAACCTTAAAAATGATATAGTTTATCCTGAACTTGCCGGAGATAACGGGATTCCAGATGACGGTGATCCTAATGAACGCGAGGCTGGTTTTCCTGCGGGGACAGAGGGCCTTCCTGTGAAAGAATACGAAGGAGTCGATGCCCAGTTCCAAGGTATAGAAGTAGAAGTCGACTGGTTGGCGTTGGAAAACCCCGGTTGGGACCTTTTGTTGTCTGCCTATGGTGATGTATTGCGGGGGAAAAACAAATCCGAAGGCGGTCACTTGTCAAGGATTCCATCTGCTAGACTTGGGTTTGGGTTTGAAGTTCAGCTAGAAAAGTTGGACTTTGGTTTAAAAATCACCCGTTCCATGAAACAGGACAAAGTTGCCGCACATGGAGGTCATAGTGAAGAACCAACAGCAGCCTATTCTTTGCTTAACGCCTATGCATCGTATGATGTGAATTTCGGAAATTCAGTAGGCGAGTTATTTATTAAGGGTTACAACCTGACCGACGAACTTGCTTATAATCATGCGTCTTTGCTGAAACATTCTGCACCACTTCCCGGTCGTAATGTGAAAATTGGTCTGAAGTTCGATTTCTAATCCCCGATTTCAAGGGCTCCGGACTTGGGTTTGCCTTACCCAAGTTCGGGGCCTTTTTTTTGCTGAGCGCTCCTCTTTCCTGAGAGCGCTAACAAGTTCGGTACATTGAAAGAAGAGAATTATTCTTTCCCGAAAAATTGCCTTTTGGGGGATCGGCGTCGAAGTCTCAACTCGCGGGAAAAAAAGTGAACTACCTCTCCCGGTCGCTAGCCTTCAAATATCTTTCTGCATTGCACCTCAATTTCCACGCCACTGCAGCCAGGGCGGAGCGGAGGGTTCGGGTTTCGATGATTTCGTTAGCTAAGGAGGCGATAGTGCCAACCGCTTGTCATCGGTCACGGCAAGAAGGACGTTGGGCTTGTCTCGTGCGTGCGTTTCAGGGCACATAAGGAAGCGCAAGGACAAGACGAAGAGATGGGTTATCCATGCCTTGAAAAAAATTATCCACCAATGCTCGTTCAGTCCATCCCGCACAGCTCGAGAAGTGTGCTGTGTACCTCGAGGTCATGACGGTAGGACCATTCGAGTTTCTTTTCACCTCGGATTACCCGTGCGAGATCCTTGAACTCGGCTAGGTAGCTTCTTCCTCCCTTGAGCTGAACGGTTTGGGTTCCTTTTTTGTACTTTCCCCATTCCTGATCGAGGTTGAGGTTGAATCGGCCCGATTCGAGTGGGTGAATTTCCATGCCGCCCCTAGTTCCGGCAAGGTTGAACCGTCGCCTCGGAAATCCGAAGGGGTCGTTATGGTTGCAGCGCAAGGTAGC
>CAWVZQ010000310.1:0-4031 GCA_963934405.1 uncultured Opitutales bacterium
TTCAGGTCTTCTATTTCTAATCGCCGCCATCTCGGCCAGGTCCGCCACCACGCTGGTCCTGCCCGGGACCAAGGTGCAGTACGCCGTGAACGCCGCCGCCGACGGCGACGTACTGGTCCTGCTGGAGGGCATCTACAACGAGGACGTCACGGTGCAGGGCAAGAACGTGCGCATCGTGCGGGAGAAGGGCAAAACGGTCGAGATCAGCGGTTCGCTCACCTACCGCGACGTAAACGGCACGGTGGTGATACGCGACCTCAAGATCGGCAGAGACGGCAGCAAGCACCTGACCATCGAAAACTGCGAAAAGGTGGGCGTGGAAGACCTCGACCTATCGGCAGGAGGCGGACTCGTGATCACCAATTCCACGGTGGTGGCCCGCAGTTGCCAATTCGTTGGAAACGCCACCTTCAACAATTCCGCGGATTCAAATGCCACAATCGAGGTCATCGATTGCACTTTCGGCGGAATCTTGTCCACCACCGACGCGGACCTCAAGATGGTCAAGGTCGTTTTCACGAGCGGCGCCGACTCCGGCATAACTCGGGGCAAGGCCCTGCTTTACGACGTGCGCTTCGATAACAACGCCCACGACGTCGTTATCGACGGTACCGACTGGCGGATGCACGAGTGCTACGTCGGGGACAGCCTGCTCGTTACCAACGCTCACACCCGTTTCATCCGAAGCAGGACCAGAGTCCATCTTTATCACAACAGCCCGACCTTGCCCGACGGCAACGGCACGGAGTGCACCGTGTTTCAGTCTCAAATCGGTGAACTGTTGCGATGCCGGGCACAGCGTTCCTGGATCGGGTACAACACGATCAGATACATAACCTACGACGACGTCGGCTCCACCGAGGCCGAGATCGTAGGGAACGACGTTGCTGGACGGGATGTAGCAACTCAGCTCATTTATGTAAATGCGCCTAATCTCGAGGTAAACATATCCAACAACGTCATTCGGAATAGCTGGAATGGGAACGAGCGCCATGGCGTAGGATTATGGAAGTGCCAAAAGGCGACCATTAGGAATAACGAATTCAATCACTGTCATGGCGACGGCGTGCATATTCAAGGCGATTTCGGTGGATCTGCCGAAGTGACGGGCAACTTCTTTTATACGACACAAGATCACATCATTGAGGCACCGTTCGCCAACGTTCTCTTCACCCATAATTTTTGGGAAACATACAATAATCACACTATCGATTGGGTGGTAGGCGGAGTAGTTTCCGGCGAAGGAAATCTCAAGGCCAATGCTGGCCTGAGTGATTACAACCGGGATCACGCCGACCGCTTTGCTGTGTGGGCATCGATCCCCGACTCCCTCAAGGACAAGGGCCCTCCTGAAGCTCATTTCAAGGACCACGACGGAACCCGCAACGACATCGGTCCCTTGGGGGGGCACGCCTACGACCCGAACGGCAAGACGAGCGTGAAGCCGGTGGTGCTCTCGGGGGACCATTGGCCGAAGGTGATTTTGAAGGGAACCTCGGAGAAGATAAACATCAAGGCCCGGGCGGCGGTGGCCACCCCGAAGTAAGCGAGGAGGCGCTTACCACGAATTGCAGATGAAACCTTTTGTCCAGCGCTTGTACGGATTGCCCCTCATGGGGGCGGTCTTGGCCTGCGCCATGCTCGGATCCATGCCGGCGCAGGGACAAGAGGCGGACGACGGCAGCCAACCCCAGCGATCCTCCCTGACCATCGGCGAGGGATTGGTTGCGGGAGACTTGGTGGCCCTCAGCCTGATTGAGCCTGAGGAAAACAAGGTGGAGCTCACCGTGGAGGCGGGAGAGGACGCCAATGCCGTGCGCGACCGGCTGTTGGCCGCGGCGAACGCTTCGCCCGAAGTTTCCGCCCTGGTTTTGGCCGAACCCGGCGGGGTGGGGGAAGTGCTCCTGACGGGCAAGACGTCGGGCCTGAAGATCGCGGTATATTTCGACTCCTCCGGAGCCAACGTCCTTAACCACGACTTGTTGCACCGGGCCGTGCCCGCAAACGAGGCGATGATCCCCGGCTACGTGCCGGACGAGGGCTACGCCAACGCGGACTACGCGGTGACCGTCATCCACCGGGCGGAATACTTCCTGAACGTCGACCCGGGCGAGGGCAACGGCACCCCGCTCCTTGCCGAGGACGGCAACTACAGCTCGGAGATCGAGGGTTCGGCTTTGGTCGGCATCGACGCGAGCGGATGGGCGGCGGGCGTCCACAAGGTGGGCGTACGCTTCTCGGACGAGTTCGACGACTGGAGCCCCGTGCGCTGGCACTACGTAACGGTGTTCGACCCCGGTTCGGTGGAGGCCGAGGAGGAAAAGCGCAGGCAGGTGGACGTATTGACCGTCGTTCCCGGCTTCCAAGCCGGCGACCGCTTCACCGTGACGGTGGCTGGAACTTCCTACGACTACAACGCCACCGGCCCGGACCTGAACGCCACGCGAGACGGCTTGGCTGCCTCTTTGGCGAGCAACCCCAAGGCGAACGTCGCAACCGAGCCCGGAGGGGTTATCCGGCTTACGGGCAAATTGCTCGGAGACGCATATTCGGTGGACTTCGATACCAACGCCTCTTCCGGTTCCTCCTCCACGGGCGAAACGGCCCGCGACGATTTTCCCTTCGGCGCCACGCAACCGACCACCCGCTCGATCGTCGCCGCCGAACGTTTCACCGACGTCGATCCCGGCGAGGGCAACGGGCTGGCGATAAATCCCGAGGACCTGACCTACGACGAGGAAACGGAGAGCATATCCGCTCTTTCCCTCGACCCGAGCGGCTGGGGAGCGGGCGTAACTCGAGTGGGGGCACGCTTCAAGGACGATTTGGGGCGCTGGAGCCCGGTCAGGTGGTTCGACGTCACGGTGTTCGACCCCGGATTGGTGGAACCCGATGCGGAGACGCGCTCGCAGGTGAGCGTACTGACCTTCGGGGACGGCTTTTCCGCCGGAAGCTCCTATCTGGTGGAGGTGAACGGCACCGAGTACCGCCACGTGATACTTGCGGAAGACAACTCCACCACCATACGAGACGAATTTTACTTTCTCATGCAGACGGATTCCACCGCGACCATAGAGAAGGAAGGCGCCGACGGCCTTCGCCTCACGGGAAAGTCGGTGTCCTCGTACGTCGTTCGCGGAGGCATCGAGGGAGTCGACTCCGGGGAAGGCTCCGTTAACCGAAGCGCCCGCGGCGACTTCACCTACGGTACGACCGAGCCCGTAACCCGATACTTGACCGCGGCGGAGTATTTCAAGGACGCCGATCCCGGCGAGGGCAACGGTTCGCCGATAAGCCCCGAGGACCTGACCTACGACGAGGAAACGGAGAGCATAGCCGCTCTTTCCCTGGATCCGAGCGCATGGGGAGCGGGAGTAACCCGGGTGGGAGCTCGCTTCAAGGACGATCTGGGGCGTTGGAGTCCCGTACGCTGGTTCGACGTCACGGTGTTCGACCCCGTCACGGTGGAACCCGATGCGGAGCAGCGCAGGCAGGTGGACGTCGTCACCATTCAGCCCGGATTCGGTGCGGGAGATCGATTCACGGTAACGGTTGGGGGAACCTCCTACGACTACAACGCGACCGTAGCCGACCTAAACGCGACCCGCGACGGTCTGGTTGCCCTTTTGTCGACGAATTCGAAGGCGGACGCGGTGGGCGAAGCGGGTGGAGTCATACGACTGACGGGCAAAACGGCCGGCGACTCGTACGAGGTTGGATTCGACACGAACGCAACTGCGGGAGGGCAGCTTGCGGGAACCTCCGGCAGGGACGTCTTCCCCTTTGGAACGACTGAACCGGAGGTCAGGAAGATAAAGTCCGCCGAGTACTTCGTCGACGACGTGAACGGTTCCCACATTACTCTTTCACCCGAGGACTTCTCGTACGACGAGGAGACCGAGAGCATAACCGAGATCGACTACAACGCGAGTTCTCTCTCCGCCGGCGTCCACCGCATCGGGGTGCGGTTCAAGGACGATCTGGACCGGTGGAGCCCTTTTCGCTACTTCGACGTCACCGTGTTCGATCCG
>CAWVZQ010000311.1:0-4006 GCA_963934405.1 uncultured Opitutales bacterium
TTTTGAATGAGCTGGACGGCGGTACGATAAAAGGTGTGGGAGTGGATTTGGTTTCCCATTCGAGTGATGACTTTTGACTTGGCCGCCTGAAGTCGCATTTGACGTGCTTCCCAGACATTGTGGGTAAGAGGCTTTTGACAGAAGAGGTGCTTTCCTTTTCGCATACAATCGAGGCTTACTCGCGCGTGCATGTGGTCGGGTATGCCCACGGTCACGGCGTCCACTGTGTCACCCGTCTTAGCCAGCATCTCACGGTAGTCTTGAAAGACGGGAGCATCGGGGCTCAGTTTGCGTGCCTTCGCCGTGCGGGCGAGATCGACGTCGCAGAGGGCGACGTACTTCCCCTTTGCGTGACTGGCCATGGCGCTAAGGTCGGCCCAACCTCGTCCCTCGGTACCGACGGCCGCGAGTTGTATGCGGGAATTCAGGTTTTGTCCGCGCAGCAGGGCGGGGCAGCCTGCCAGAATCCCAGCTGTTGAGGTGTGACGGATAAAGTTTCTGCGTTTCATGGCGATTTCTTGTTTCATACTTTGGGAAGGACATAGGGTGCTCGCCATTCAGGGCGACCACGAAGGGCGTTGGCCTCCTCGTCGTTTTCGAAAGTTTCGGTTTTGGGATTCAGGCGAAGGGAACGGTCGAGCCGGGCGGAGAGGTTGCCTGCGTGGCAGAGGACGGATGCGCGGTGGCCCACGGTCTCTAGGTCGCAATTGGGCCGTTTGCGGGAGCGGACGCAGTCGATGAAGTTGGCGACGTGCGGGGTGGCGTCGGAGTTGCCCCCTTCTTGCGCGATGACCTTGCCCCCTCTTTCGATGGCTTTCCAACCACTATTGCCGATCACCAGCTGGGCCTTGTCTCCGTATACCACGGCTCCTTCGGTTTCCTCCATTTGCCGATAGGGAGTCCAGAGCTTAAGCTCGTAGGTGAGTATGCGTGGGGTGGGTGAGTCGTAACGATAGGTCACCTGCATGGTGTCGGGGAACTCTTGGTCGTCGTCGTAGTACCACTTGCCGCCGGCTGCGTGAATGGTACGCGGGTGATGAAGCGGAGTGGCCTTTTCCCATTCGAGGCAGGCGTTTAGCATGGCGAATGCCATGTCGATACGATGAACGCCGTCGTTTCCGAGGTCGCCCGTGCCGTAATCATAAAACCAACGCCAACGTCCGTGAAACCGGTTTTGGTTGAACGGGCGCTTGGGAGCGGGGCCTAGCCAGAGGTCATAGTTCACTTCCGCAGGAGGTTTCCCATTGGCCGGTTTGCCAATCCCTCCTTGGCGGGCGCTTTCCCATCCCTTGGCAAAGAGGCAGCGACCCACGCCACCTTCACGACAGAACTGCATGGCAGTCTGAAGTCTGCTTGTCGAGCGGTGTTGTGAACCCATTTGAACGATTCGCTTGTGCTTGCGCATCGCTTCCACCATGCGTTGCCCTTCGATGATATTGTGTCCGTCGGGTTTCTCGACGTAAACGTCCTTCCCCGCAAGGCAACCTAGGATCGTTGGAATCGCATGCCAGTGGTCTGGGGTGCCGACGCAGATGACGTCGATGGTCGGATCGTCGATGATTGGACGAAAATCTTGCATCGTCTGGGGCTTCTTACCCTGCATCTTTCCGACCAGTTCAGCCACTGGCCGCAGGCGGCGCAAATCGACGTCGGCGATGGCGGCAATCTCAACGTCAGGATGGGCGGCGAAGATGCGATTGAGTCGCGCCGCTCGGCCTCCTGCCCCGATCATGCCGGCTCGGACCCTGCCGTTCGGCGAACCTTTTTTTGCGAACCCCTTCTGCAAGGCCAAGGCAGGGAAGGCGATGGCGGAAGACTTTATAAAGTGACGGCGAGTATTTTCGTTCATGAGAGGATAGTCAGTTTGAGATTTTCATGAATGGAGTCCCGAGATGATGGTTTTCAGGAATTCTCTGGATCGGCGAGCTAGAATGTCGATGCCCTCTGGCTTGATTGGGCGTGGTACTAAAGGTGCGAAAATGTTTTCGCAGCATAGCGGTATCGTTCGCCCCGTGAAGGCTGCCGGATGAAGAAGTCGGTAGTGGTCGATCTCGCCGAACCCCGGCCCGCAGTCCTGATCCTTCGGCCAGTTACGGTGATCCTTGATGCAGAAACTGCGAACTTCCTCGGCGCATTTCTTGATGTCGGGAATGGGGTCTAGATCTAGGTAGTCCATGACGTTGCCGGCATCGTAGTTGACTCGAATTCCGGGGTCATTCACCTCACGGACGATTTCCGCGCACGCTTCGCCCGTGCCCGTGGAGCCGCCATGTTGCTTGACCACGAGGAGGACTCCTTGATCTCGCGCGATGGGACCTAGTTTTTTGAAACGTTCGATCCAGACCTTGCGGTTCCCTCCCTTGGTATGGCCGAAGGTGAGTACTTGTCCTATGCCTGCTGCGCCAGCTTGCAGCAAGCGATGCTTGAGAACCTCGAATCCATGCTCGTGCTCGGGATAAACGGTTGAGAACATCATGACCGGCTTTAGGCCCATGTCTCGACATCGCTGCGCCAGATCCTTCGCTTTGGAGGGCGGGGCGTCCGTTGGCATTACGGGGACGCGTTTGCCTGAACCCGTCTCATCGTGCGAGGTTCCCCAAGCAACGTATTCGTACCCGGTTTTCTTGATGCCTTCCAATGCTCGTTTGAGCGAGAATCTCGAGTAAGGCAAGGTCATGCATGCGATTTGGAAAGTCGTTGGCTTAATTGCCGGTAGGCGATCCTTGCCTCTTGCTTCCGAGAATAAGGTCAAGGAGCCTGTTAGTCCGGCCTGTTTGAGAAAGGCCCGACGTTCAAAGATTTGAGGGGTTTCGGAATGACGCATCACTGAGAAGGTAAAAGTTGATGTTCGACCAAGGAAAGGAAAAAGTCTAACTGGAAGTCAATTTGTTGCCGAAGTAGGCTAGAATATTTCGACAGGCGACGCCTTTTCTAAATTCGACTTCCCGCAAACCCTTCCTAGTTTCATTTTCTTGGCCTTAATTAGTTACAGAAATCTTACCGTTTCCTTTGGTGGACCGCTCCTGCTTAATGACGTTACTCTCTCGATCAATAAGGGCGAGAGAATATGCATGTTGGGCAGGAACGGGGAAGGGAAGTCAACTCTCCTTCGGGTATTGGCGGGTCAAGTCGTTCCTGATGGCGGAGAATTGGAAAAGTCGGATAATTTCCTGTCGGCCAAGCTCGATCAGGAGATTCCTTCCGATCTTCCCGGAACGGTGCTGGACATTGTTCTCGAGGCCCTTGGCGACGAGGCTCGCAGATTGACTGACTACAATCGGATAGTTCAAGAGCTCTCGAGTAATCCCGATGACTCCCGATTGATTGAGCGCCTAGACAATTTACAGGATCAGATCGATCGTTCGGACGGATGGGCCTTGGAGCATAAGGCGGCGACCATGGTTGACCGCGTGGGGCTTAACCCGGATGATTCTTTCAACCAACTTTCCGGGGGTAATAAGAGCAGAGCTCTGCTGGCTCGAGCTCTTGTGAATGAGCCCAGCCTTCTTCTCCTGGACGAACCGACCAACCATCTGGACGTGCCCGGCATTCGATGGTTGGAGAACTTCCTTTCGAAGGGGGATCTTGCCGTGCTCTTTGTTTCGCACGATCGGGCCTTCATTAGGGGCTTGGCTGACCGCATCTTGGATCTCGATCGTGGCCGTTTGACTTCATGGACTTGCGGATACGACAAGTTCATTGAGCGACGATCCGCCGTTCTCGAGGCAGAGGAAAAGCAGAACGCCGTTTTCGACAAGAAGCTTGCCGAGGAGGAGGTATGGATTCGCAAGGGAATCCAAGCCCGAAGAACTCGCAACGAGGGCAGGGTCAGGGCTCTTTTGAAGTTGCGAGAAGAACGTTCTTGCCGTCGCGAGCAACAGTCTCTCGTCAACCTAGATGCTTCCGGTGGCCAACTTTCCGGAAGGAAGGTCATTTCTGCCCACAAGGTTTCTTATGCATGGGATGACACTTTCATCGTTCAAGATTTTACGACCACAATTTGGCG
>CAWVZQ010000312.1:0-3984 GCA_963934405.1 uncultured Opitutales bacterium
TCCCCCCCACCACGTCCGGATCGATGGTATCCAACCGCATATCTCCTTTTTGCTTATTGGGGCCATGGCAGTCCACGCAGTACTTCTGGAGCAACGGTTTAACGTTTTGCCGGAAGCCATCCAAATCCGATTTGATATCTTCTCTCCCATGCCCAGTCGCAACTACGACCAGCAACAAAACCAATCCTGCGACAGGCTTTGCAAAAGAAGGAAACCATCCATTCCATTCGTGAATATTCATACGAGTTCGAAACAGAGGTCATTCTATCCACGATCGAACTTTTCTTTCAATTCCGATTTAACGAATTTCGACAGTTTGGATTAAGGGACGCGAGTGATTGCTCGTTTAAAAAACAAATCTGGGCGAAGGCTAAGAAAGATTTTGCCTATTTCATGAGCCCTAGGGCAATATGATCGCTTTTGTAGTCCTTACGAAGTCATCATTCCCTCACCTATTCCTCTTCCTTATCTGCGGGGCACTAAGCGCTCTTGCCAGGCCCAACCTCATCCTCTTCAAGGTTGGCTCGGAATGAGATACCGTCGAGGCAAAATCCTCCCCACCAATAACAAAAAAGGAAACAAAGAAAAAATCACTGCCAAAAGAACAAGATCTCTCTGCAAATGAGAAACATATACCTCCCGAACCTGAACTGATAAAAGCTTTGCTTTCCTCCGCTTAGGCAGATCTTGGCGAAGAAGGGCTGGCCTTTCTTACGGTCCGACCATTCTCCGGGATCGAAAACGGCAGGATCCCATTCGAAATTATAATCGGACTTGCCCGGGCTTTTCAATCTTCAATTCGCCATGCCCGCTCCGGTGGTGGTGGGCGCCGATGCTCGTTTGCTACATTCCCGTTATGAGGGCCGAGCGTGCGGTCGAGCAGACCGGAGCGGTGACCGACGCGTTGGTAAAACGCACTCCATTTTTGCAGAAATCGTCAAGAACCGGAGTTGTCACCAGCGGTTCGCCATTGAAACCATAGTGCTTCGACTGATCCTCGAGCACGATCCACAAGACATTGGGCAATGGTCGGGCGACAAGTGAAGACGCGGACGCTAGGAGAAGAATGAGAATGAATTTCGTTGTCAGGGATGGACGTATTAAAAAAGTGACAGAATCTAAAAGTTTCGGAATCGCACGGGGATTTGTCCCTCGTACCTAGTTTCGGCTGGGAAAACCGTCAGGTCTTGCTGAATACCTTTTTATAAATCAGGTAGGCCAGCATGGCGCCGATCACCTGAGCGCCGCAAAAAGCCATCACGTCATCGGGACTGATGCCGGCAAAGGTGTTGGAAAAGGCCCGACCGATCGTGCCCGCAGGGTTGGCAAAGGAAGTGGAGGAGGTAAACCAATACGCCGCGCCGATATAGGCGGCCACTCCGCCCGCAACCTTTTCTTTGGTCGACAAAAGGATCACCAGCAGGAGCCCGAAAGTCGCGAAGACCTCACTGACGAAAATATTCGTGCCCGATCTGGGTTTTTCCGAGAAATTCACAGGGTCGATGCCAAACATATAGTTGGCGAGCATCACGCCGCAAATGGCTCCCGCAATCTGCAAAGCGACGAACCCCGTGCAAGTCTTGACGGAGATTTCTCCCTTCACGCAAAAGACAAAGGAAACGGCTGGATTGAAATGAGTGCTGAATGGCTGAAGAGAGCTGATCAGAAAATAGAGGGCGAACACCGTGGCCAGCGTATTGGTGAGCAAGGTCACCTGGTCGTTTTCCGAGTTGAGGGTCTCACCCATTATTCCCGAACCGACGACGGCGCAAAATAAAATCGCAGTCCCTAAAAACTCTGAAACATATTTAGCCATAGCATTCTTTATAACAATTCAGGGCTCATTGTGGAATCAACTTTTCAACTGCCTTCTTTCAGAACCCCAGGAAGGGTCTCGACGAAAGCCTTGATTTCATCTCTGACCTTGCGGTAGCAATTCATCTGATCTTCTTCCGACGCCCCGGCATCCGCCAATTCCCGGGCCATTTTTGGCGGATCCTCGAATCCGACGTGAACCACCCGGCAATCGGCCGGAAAAACCGGGCAGGTCTCATGAGCATGCCCGCAAACGGTTACCACGACGTCCAATTTTTGATCGGCGAAATCTTTTATGTTTTCGGACCTTTGAGAAGTAATGTCCACGCCGACCTCGGCCATGGCCTTCACCGCATGCGGATTCAACCCGTGGGTCTCAATCCCCGCCGAGTAGGCTTCCATGACATCTCCCTTGAGGTGACGGGTCCAGCCCTCGGCCATCTGACTACGACAGGAATTTCCGGTACAAAGAAAAAGAAGTTTCATTTTAAAATTCATTGAAAAGCGAAAGGCGGAAGCCAACTCTGCCATGTGAGCAATGATTGCCGTAGTCGCATTGAACAAAATCGTTATTCAAATTCAAAGAAATTGCGATCCAAATGCAATTAGGCGCCAAGATGTTACAATTCGGTCGGAATTTCGGCGCCAAGCTTTTTTAGATTGTTTTCATGACTGTAAACGCCGAGCAAAAGAAAACCTCCAACAAAATTCCAGACTATTTGAAAGACTACGGTTTCATACTCGTCTGTTTTTGCATTTTAATGCTAACCGCCTACCTCCTGTCTTGAACAAAGAATCCCTCAAGGTCAGCTTGCTGACGGAAACCTTTCCGCCGGAAATCAATGGTGTTTCTTTCACTCTGGCTCGACTGGCCGGTGAGTTGTCGAATTTGGGAACGGAGGTGCAAGTTCTTCGTCCGACAAGACAGACCCCAGGGAATGATCAAAGCGAATGGACCGAAATCGACCTGCCGTCCAGCCCCATCCCCAATTATCCCGAACTTCGCTTCGGATTGCCATGCGGACGATTGCTGAAGAAAGTTTGGCGAAGAGATAGACCCGACATAGTTTACTTCGCTACGGAAGGACCCGCGGGGTATTCGGGTTTAAAGACATGTCGGAGTCTTGGTATCCCTTCGGTTTCGGGTTTTCATACAAATTTCGATTTGTACCTCAAACACTATCGTATTTCCATCCTCAAGCCGATTGTCGACAGGTATCTAAAATGGTTTCACAATCGCACTTCCGCCACCTTTGCTCCCACTCCTTGGATGATTTCCGAATTGCGGGAAAAAGGATACAACAACGTAAAAATGCTTAGCCGGGGCGTGGATCGCGATTTGTTTTCCCCAAGAAAAAGATCGCTCCAATTAAGAAAAAGCTGGGGAGTGAAACAAAAGGAGGAGCCTGGGAATCGCTTGATCCCAAGTTCAAATCAAACTTGCCGTTTAAGCGCCCTCACCGTGGACGCTCAGCTCTCAAATGACGAGACCCTCACCCTCCGCGAAAAAATGAAGGTAACCGAAGAGGCTTATTGTTGGAAGTGCCACCAGAACACCAATCCGGCCGGTCTGCCTTTCGAAATGTTCGACCATTTTGGCCGTTGGCGGACCAAGGAACTGGGCAAGCCGGTAGACACCACGCGAGCAATCACCAACAGCGGGGTACGCGGACTCGACGCCGAAGTACCCGATGCGGTGGCCATGCTTCATAGGTTGGCCGACTCACCACGCGTCCGACAAGTTTTCGTCCGCCACGCCTTCCGCTACTTCATGGGTCGTAACGAAACACTCCGCGACGCCTCCACCCTCCGCCGGGCCGATCAGGCCTATGTCAAAAGCGGAAGCAGCATGAAGTCGCTCATCATCTCACTCCTAACGAGCGACTCTTTTCTCTACCGCAAAATTCAGAAAAGTATGGAATAAGTTGCTGACTCCCCAAAGATCGAGCTCTAGATACCTACGACTCATAACCTTCATGAAAAACATTACGCACATACTCTTTCTTTCTTTGGCTTGGGCCTTCGGGTCACACGGCGTCGACGCCGCCGAGCGCCCCAACGTCATTCTCATCATGGCCGACGACATGGGCTATGAAGCCTTGTCCTCCAACGGCAGCGAATCCTGCAAGTCGCCCAACCTGGACAAATTGGCCAAAGGAGGCATCCGTT
>CAWVZQ010000313.1:0-3979 GCA_963934405.1 uncultured Opitutales bacterium
AGCCTGACCCTATGCTTTTTCGTGCTACTGGTGAGCGTGTTCTCAAAAGATGAAAACCCAGGCTAATTTAGATAAAGCGCAGAAGGCAGATAATCGTTTTAGAGACGAAGGTGAGTTTCAGAAGCGCGTATACCCGGCGACAAAGGCTTTTATGCACTTGGTGCAGGAGGGCTTGACTCGTGATGCGTTCCTTTTTTCCTCATGCGATGGAAGTTGAACATGTTGAAGAAGTGCATGGCGCCCAAGACTAGAAGCACAACACCTAGTTTGGTTGCAATGTACTCGATTCCATTCACCAGCGTTTCAGGCGGTGTGCCAAAGCGAAGGAAAAGAAGGATGAACCCAATATTGATCAGGTAAAAGCCAACCACGAGCAGGTGATTGACCGAATCGGCCATCTCTTCTTTCCCTCTAAATGCGTCCACAAGGAAAACACGTCCGTTTTTGTGTAGCGTGCGGGCCACCCAGATGGTCATCCCGATACTGGTTATGGTGTAGGCAAGATAAATATATACCGCTGTCGTCATGATTTTCCTTTGGTTGGTTGTTTAAAAAAAGGCGCAATAAGCGTAGGCGAACATTTGGAAAGCGAAGGTGAGTGTCAGACTATGGTATCCGACCTTGAGGAACCTGTTCGTCAGGTACTCGCTGGCGTCAAAGAAGAACAACTGCACCACCAATCGAGCTCCCCAAAAGACTGCAATAAAGGCGCAAATGGAACGAGCCTCAAGGCTTTCGCCTGCTGCCATGGCCTTGTAGTTGACAAGGCTGATGATGCCAAAGGCAAGAATGGTCAGAACGATGAATGCACCGTAAACCCAAAAGAGGGTTCGGAGAAAGGGGATGAGCTTTGCCAGTTCCCCCCGCCAGTCGAGCGTTTTCGGCACCATGGCAGAAGCAATCAAGGTCAGAAAATGAAGCCCGCCGCCGATCAGAATTAGTGTTTCATTGGTATTCATAATGCACCAATCGCTTTTAGAAAAGGAAGGATGACGTTAAGTATAAAAGGCTCGTGAAACAACCAGTAGGCAGGACCTACGGTAAAGGCGCACATGAAAACCCAACCCTTGGCTCCAGCCCTTAGCCCCATGCGACGACCATGGCGCGAGCGCTCGATCAATACCCCGATGCCTTGGATGATGAAGTAGGCGGTCGGGAGACCGAACATGACTCCCGCAGGCAAGGAGATAACGAGATCGTGGACCAGACCGCTGATCAGGAATACCAGCATGATTGCCGCCCCAACTCCAAACCGACGGTAGGTAATCCGAAACACCAGATCGTGGGCAAGTTGGTTGAAACCCCGGTTCCAGCGTTCCGACCAGAAAACGCTCAAGGAAGTCGACAAGGCGGGGGAACGCATAAGCGGTTCCGCAACAACTCCGAGCGAGCGCCAAGCAAGAGCCGCCAAATGGAAGGATCCGAAGTGCAAGATGAGGATAATTCCAAGCATTCCCATCCAAGCGGCAAGGACAGGCCGGAATTCCCCGATCATTGGGGCAACTCCCCAGAGGATGAAGCCCCCTAGAAAAAACTTGAAAACCGCCGCCAACCACTCACCGATGGCTGGCCTTTCCGGAGGATCGGCGCAATCCATGAATGGTTTGGCGTCCATACCCGGCCAAAGGAAGAGATACCCCAGAGAATGTCCGAATCCACTAGTTGAACCGTTTGACCAGGAACGCGTAAGGGTCAACCATTTGCAGCCGAAATAAATAGCGAAGGCCAGCGCCCACATAAGCATCCACTTTTCCGGAAAATGATTCCGGAAATATATCGCTGCACCAACTAGTATCAGAAGAGGGAACCACCCAGGAATACCGAAACCACGCTTGAACCGCGATTCGTTGGTGAGAGAACAAGCGCCGGACAGGCACATTCGATTCTTCGCAACCCAACGGTAGGCAATGTCCATCAGAAAGCGGACTCCGGGAACATGGGCAAGGAACCAAAAGGGATAGCACCACCAAATTTCACGCCATATGAACATATAGGCATCCACCCCGCCGAAAACTTTTTCGTCAGCAGTGAGCAATCGCATTTCCTTCAACAATTCCTCTTCCGGCATCGACAATCGGTTCCGCACCCAATCCGTTTGCAAGGGAGCAAGAGCAAACCCCCTACTTTCAAGGGTTCCCCGCCAGCGATCGATTATCCCGAGGCAAAACGGGCAATTCCCGTCGTAAAGCAGGGTGTGGGCCTTTTTATTCTTCATCTTTGAAAGAGGGTGTAAAAGATTCGGAGCGGCGCTCTATGCATTACCTTAAAAAGGCAAGAGTTTCAGTACCTTGTCGGTCATCTTGGCAAGCTTGCGCAGAGTACCCGTAGGCAAGGCGTTGAGTTTGTCGAAGCAACCCATGGTATCGTCGAAAAATTCCTTCATGTCGGATATACGCCTTTCGGTATGCGAGTCGGCTTTTCGAGACTTTTTCACTTCATCGAGACATTCCGCGAGCATAGCCGCAGTCGGATCCATTTCTCGTCTTTTACGTTCATTGCCGACGATGCGGAACATTTCCCAAGGATCATCCAAAGTGGCATAATGGTCCTTTCGGTCTCCAAGCTTCTGAATTGTCCTAAGCAAGCCCCACCCGCTTAATTCTCTCAGACTGTTGCTGACGTTGGAACGCGCCACCGACAGGGTCAACCTGATCTCCTCGGCATTGAGCGGTTTCGGCCAGATGTATAGAAGGGCATGAATCTGGGCAACCGTGCGATTGATCCCCCAACGGGTTCCCATCTCCCCCCAGTGAAGAATGAATTTTTGTTGAACAGGTGTTAAGTCGATCATTTCTTTTATTTCTGTTATTACAGAATTTACAGAAATTAAGGATGACAGTCAAATTCTTTTCTGAAAAAACCGATTGAAAAATGTGAAATGACACAATCTCGGTTTCCTCGGACTGTTCAGACTGTGAAAGAACGTTGCCGGGAGCGGTTCCTAGTTGTCCGACCAAGGCGTTCTGCGAAACATAAGGGGATAAGTAAAAGCACTTTGCTTTCGGTAGAGTTTGCACCCAGAATAAGGTTTTAAGAACTTTCAACTTCTCATCATGAAACCTGTCTCAATCCTTTCATTATTTATTTTAACTCTCGCAACGTCGGCTCTTGGCAAGCCCCCCTACCCTCCCGAACTTCCCGATGCTCGCGAAGAGGTCTACCAGACCATCGGCGACACCAAGCTGAAGCTATGGATCTTCGAACCCGAAGGCCATAAAAAGTCGGACAAGCGGCCCGCGGTGGTCTTCTTCTTCGGTGGTGGTTGGAGAGCAGGCACGCCCGGCCAGTTCGAGATGCAGTGCAAGTATCTGGCCTCGCGAGGGATGGTCGCGATGACGGCGGACTATCGGGTGTCCTCTCGCAACGGCACCAAGGCCACGGCGTGCGTGGAGGACGGAAAATCCGCCGTTCGCTGGATACGAAAGAATGCAAGAAAACTGGGGGTGAACCCGGCCAAGGTGGCGGCGGGCGGAGGCTCCGCCGGCGGGCACGTCGCAGCTGCAATCGCCACCGTGCCCGGCTTCGAGAAAGACGACGAGACGTCCTCTGCCCCCAATGCCCTTTTGCTTTTCAACCCTGCGGTAATACTAGCCGAGGTTCCGGGGGAAATCGAGATGCCCGCCGAGAAGGCAGTATCTCTAAAAGAACGAATCGGGACCGACCCCAAGAAGATTTCCCCCTACCATCACGTTCGAAAAGGTTTGCCCCCCACCATCATTTTTCACGGCACGAACGACGACGCGGTGCCTTTCCGCACCGTTCAACTGTACGAAAAGCGCGCCCAAGCCCTAGGCAACTCCTGCAAGCTGGTTGCATTCGACGACAAGCCGCACGGCTTCTTCAATTGGGGCCGATTCGACAACGAAACCTTTCGCAAGACCATGCTCGCGTCCGAACAGTTCCTTGCGAAACAGGGATGGATTAAGGGGAAGTCCACGATCAACGCATTCATCAAGAGACAGGCTAAATAGCCAAACCA
>CAWVZQ010000314.1:0-3975 GCA_963934405.1 uncultured Opitutales bacterium
CCTGCACCTGCGACACAAAACGGCTCCTGTTGTCGACATTCGGTTGGATGGATTCATCGGGTGGCATGTCCCCGCGCTGAAGGTTTTCCAGCGCTTCCTGCCAATGCTTGGCATTCTCCAAACGAAAATCGGTTAATTCCAAGAAATTGATTCCGCCTTTTTTCTTTTCGGCATTGTGGCACTTCGTGCAGTGGGCCTTGAAGAACGCAGCGATGGTGGGAGTTTCTTCGAGATGGGTTCCACCCTTTTCGGTCTTGGCTTCCGACAAGGTAGGTTTTGGGACTTCGCCAAAGGCAAAACCACTTGCCGAAAAAAGGAGGATGGAAACTATTCTAGCCAATTTCACGCTCTCATATACAAGGATCGATGCCGCTCTTCGGCAAGCAAAAGCCTTGCCTGTTTACTTGAAACCCAATTGAGAAAACAGTCTGCCTGACAGGTTGAGTCCCCGTTATTTCTTAAGCGCCTTGGCAGAGTACTTGGCCTTTCCTCTTCCATTCCCTCCATTCATCATATCGGGCATGTCTGGGTAGGAAACGAGAAAGTTGTGCTCGTCGACGAAGTTGAAGACGTAATGGGTCGCACCCTCCGGAAGTTTGCCGATCAGTCGATCGCCTTCCACTTTGGCGTCGGTCAAATACCATTCCTCCGATTTATGTCCCCCGTTGACAGTATAGACTATTTGTCCGCTGACCACCTTTGAGCCTCTTTCCTTGAAGCGTGCCCAAACCTCTGATCCCTCACGGCCATTTTCGACTGCTTGGCATACTTTTTCCTTATGTGGCAAAGGGTGCTTGAAGTGAGGGTTCCTGTAAGGGTAGGACGCATCCATCGCATCCAGTCTGCGAAATAATTCCTTGCTCATCGCACTCACCTTTTCCGGCATCTTTTCGGCCAGATCGTTCGCTTCCTCGATATCGACTCTTTGTTCCATGGCCTTCATTCTGCGGAACAATTCCTTTCGTCCAGACGCCCCATTGGGTTTTTTAGAGGAATCTCCATGCAATTTATAAAGTTCATACTCCGGCCGCCCGGGCATCCAGTTTTTAATTAATTTCCAACCGTCCTCACGAATCGTCGATTGCTGGGCTACGCCATGGGGGAAGTGCCAAACCATGGAGTTTCTAACCTTCCCATCCTTTTCCTTTACGAGATCGGGATTTCTCGGGTGCCTGTGCAAAAGTTCGGAAAGATCTGAACCATCAAGGTTTTGCTCTTTTGGCTTCGGGGTTTTCGTCCAACTCAGAATTGTAGGATAGAAGTCCAAACCATTGACCATGACCTGACTTTCCTGTCCCGGGCGGATCGTTGGCCCTGTGATGACGAGTGGCACGCGAACCCCACCTTCCTTGGCATTGATCTTCCCTTTGTCCAAGGGGAAGTTGTCGGTAATGATCTCGCCGGGTATACGCTCCATCCCTCCGTTGTCCGAGGTCAGGATAACATAAGTATTGTTGATTAAGAAATGACCGGGGCGTCGGGGATCGGGAGTCTCTTCCAAATAGGAGATGATTTGCCCGATGTAATGGTCGAGCATCTCCACCATGGCGCAATAGTATGGATTTTTCTGACCACTGAGCGTCCAACCTTTTGGGTCGGTCGGGTAGGGCACATCGAGCTTATTGCAGTATTTCTGAAGCAAGTCTTTGCTGCGGCTGTGAATCGGAGTGTGTACCAACCAAGCCGCATAGTATAAAAAGAACGGCTTGGTCTTGTTCTCTTGCATGAACTGGATGGCATCGACTGTGGTTTTATCCTTGGGGAAACCTTCCGCGTCAAGTTGGTAAGGGTCATCCTTTTCCTTTGTGGCAAAACCCTTCAAGCGATGCGGTTGCATGCGCCTGCTCTCTCCTAGGTCGTTTCTCGTAAAATCAAACCCTTGGTCCTCGGGTTGTGGGAATGCGTTATGATCGATTGCCATATGCCACTTTCCGGTGTGGCCGGAAACATAACCGTTTACTTTCAATGCCTCTGCGATCGTTATGTCCGAAAGCGGCATGCGACCACTGTACCACGGATCCATAACTGGATGTGCAGTTTTGTTGTATGGCGTTGGTGGATTGCCGCCTACAACATGGGTCTTCTGGGCAGCGGCTGGGTGACGTCCGCTCATAATGGCGCAACGAGTCGGGGCGCAGGTGGGAGCAGGCGAATACCCTTGGCGGAAAAGCACGCCTTTTTTGGCCAAGGCATCGATGTTTGGGGTTTCCATGGGGGTTGGGGCATCGACGTCATAGCATTGGACGTCCTGCCATCCCAGGTCGTCGGCTAAGATAAGAACGACGTTTGGACGAGGTCCGGGATCCGCAAAAGAATTCCATGTGATAAGCAAGAAACAAAGACTGGAGATGAAGGGCTTTATTGGTGTGTTCATGAATCGTATGAAGGTTGACGAGAGGGGAGGGTGGTCTTTGGCTTAATCTGTCTTCCAGCGAAGATTTCGGAATTTCGGGGGTTTACTTTTCCAAGGCGCGCCGATGAGCTTGGCCTTGGCTTGCGACCCTCTCGGCGGCCTGAGTCTTTCGGAGTCGTTCAGTCGGAATTGCTTGATCCCTTTCCAGTTGGTCATCGGTTTGCTTTCGGCGTCCTTGAAGTCGGTTGGAGCAAGTTCAATGGCTTGCCACTCCTCCTTGCCCTGCAGTTGCACTTCGCAGGCGTGACCATCGATTCCCACTATCAGTGCGTTCGCTTGCTCGACCCGGATGTCGAAGGATACCTTTGCTCCCTCTGGGGCCGCCCATTGCGGGTCATAGACCTTGTGGGTCTTGACGCCCCATTTCTCGGGTTTGTAGTTGAACCATTCCTTTTGCCAGTCACCTTGGAAATCCTCGATTTGGAGGCTTGGCTTGAGGGAAGAAACCGTTCCTGCCGCCTGTAGTTGTTCCACCGATGCGACCTTCATGATGGAGGAAAGGTTGAATGAATGCGCGGTGTAGGGACCATAGTAATACCCCGCTCCCGAAACCGGTTTGTCCAGCTTGTAGCGAACGTTCGCATAGACCCAAAGTGGCTTGTCCGTAGAAAAGAGTGGCAATCTTGCCGCCCATTTTCCTTTATGATCCGCAACCTTAGCATGGCGCCAAAAGCGGCTTTTGGTGTTCGCCGTATCATCCCTCTTGCCGTCCATTTGGCCGTCCTGGGTGTAAAATACGTCGATGTATGATATTTCCTTGGAGTCATCTGCCGAGATAGTCGCTACGGGGGCTTTCCCCTTGGGCAGACCGAGGTGTAATATTGGTGTGGCGGGTATCTCGAAAGTGCCCTTGAGGTGTTGGTCGAACCACAATTGCGTGGCCACCTCGTAGGGTGGACTGTCTTGGTGGTTGTGGTGTGGCGAGCAGGTGACCCGCCAGTCCTTGACCTTGATTTCCTTGGTCGCGGTCTCCAGATCGTTGATTCGCCCATGGAAGTCATTGGAAGGGCTGAGAAATAGGATGGGGCAAGTGATTTTCTTTAGGCTTGGTGGATCGCTCACCGTCGCTAAGTGAAGGGGGTATTTTGAATAACGGTCACTTATTCCCCCACAGGACGGAGCAGCCGCCTTGACCCTCTTGTCTGAACCAGCGGTAAGAACTGTCAATTTCCCTCCCATGGAGTGCCCGTAGACGCCGAGTCGCGTCCCATCGACTTCCGGTTGACGCTCGAGAAAGGTCAATCCCCGTCTTGCTCCGAGAGCAGCAAGAAACCATGAATTATTCCGTGGAGACTCCACTGGGTCCAATGTCCAGTCGGCCACCGGAATCGATGGGAAGGCATCCTTTCCGTGCTTGCTTGGGGCATGATAAGCATCCAACGCCCCCCAATCCGTGGTCAATTTGTAATTTGGGTCATCCGTCTTGCCCTCCCAAAAAAGCTTCACCTCGTTCGGTCTCACCGTATAGGCCGGAGCAAAAATGCGGCCCGCCCAGGAAATGGAAATCGATGCATATCCGCGATGGGCATTAGCCAATGGAGCCCGGTAGTCGGCATACTGCC
>CAWVZQ010000315.1:0-3972 GCA_963934405.1 uncultured Opitutales bacterium
GGAGAATTGGGTCTCTCAGGGTTTTCTGAGTGATCAGTGTGATAGCTGTATTTCCTTGGTTTACGATCGACTTGTCTGGTCAGAATTATTTTTATCAACCGAACAATTCGCTCATCGCAATTCCGCTACTGTCACCAAACTTCTCCATCGGGACGTCCATTGCATTCCCGATTCTGGCAAACAGGTTGGACAAGGCGTTCGTCTTCTCATCGTAGGTTATGAATTGGCCGCTCTTGTGGCCCATTTGCTTACCACCTGCCATGATGATCGGAAAATTCGTATTGTCGTGAACCCTGGAGGTCGCCGCTCCCTGAAAGATGAGAGTGCGATCAAGCAGACTGCCGTCGCCCTCCGGGGTTTCCTTGAGGCGATTAATGAAGTAAGCCAATTGTTTGGCCACGAATTGATCCCAAATACCCCAGTCCTTGAAACCTTCTTTTCCTTTGCCCGCGGAATGACTCAATTGGTGAAGGTCCTTGGTGAGACCGATGCGTTTGGAGAGATTGTTGGTAGGCGCTGTACCACCTTCGGAAGCAATTTGATAAGTCGCGACACGGGTAATGTCTGATTTGAAGGCGATATACATCAAGTCGTACATCGTCCGGATGTAGTTTTCCACATCGGTAAACTCGATATCCAGCTTGATTTCAGGAGGTGCGGTCGCTGCCTCTTTTTTCGCCCATAGTTGATCATTGGCAATTTTCTTTTCCAATTCGGAAATCGCTTGCAGGTACTCCTCGAGAGTTCCCTGATCTTCCTTCCCAAGGTTGCGCCTGAGGTCCTTCGCATCCTCGTGAATTTCGTTAAGCAAATGAGTTTTCCCCTGCAATCGATCCAAGGCCGCTGGACTGCTTGTGACGTACATGCGTTCGTAGATTTTCTTCAGATTCGACCAGGCAGGAATCCCTTTTCCATCCTTATCGTAAGATAAGGTGTAGTTTCTGGTTAAACTCCCGACTCCCCCAACAGTGGAAAGCGGCATGGAGGCCAATTGCGTCTTCCCTGCGTGGTGGTTGCTGATCGCTTGATCAATGGATATCGAGTTAAGGGCGGTCTTCCCTTTTATCATTTCCTTGGAGGTCAGGAAGCCAGTCGGGTTGACGTGGGCATCTCCACTATTCCGATTTAATGGATGTGAGAGACCGGAGACGACGGAAATGTCCTCGCGATAAGGGTTCAAAGCCGCCTGACTGGTCCGGAACTCATAGCTTTTGCCGCCGCCTTTAGGGAACCAGTACCAGTCCTCATGCTGAGGATCCTTTTCCGGTGGCAGGCTTACTCCATTAGGGAAAAAGATGAATGCCGAACGCTTGGGTAAGGCTTTGATGGCTTTTGCCTCTTTGCCCACGGCCATCGCGTTGAGGAAAGGAAGCCCCAGAGAAAGGCCCGCCCCTCTCAAAAAAGTTCGTCGCTTAATATGCCAAGATTTAGATCCCATTCCGTTATGTTTTTTCTTATCTGTTTGAAAACGCTTCGCTTTTGACAATCTCTCTAATCAAATTAGGGACAGAATACTGCTTTGCCTCAAGCTGGTCAACTAGCCTGTTCACCAGATCTTCGTCATGAAAATCGATATCCCGCGAGAGCCCATAAGCCAGAATCCGCTCCACCAAACCTTTGGCGAAATCCCTTTTCCGATGATTGACCAGATAAGCCTTTAGTTTATCGATGCCATCCACGCTAGCCCCATCCGGCAGGGTAGATTTACACTCGATCTCCAGGTAGTTTTTTTCGAAGGCGGGCTGCTTTTTATTTTTTGGCTCGCTTCCCTGATCCTTTGGCGGGTCGGATGCTTTGGATACAACCAGGACTTTAGTTCGCCAAAGCCCGCTGGCATCGAAATTTTCAAAGGGAATTCCCCAGGGATCAATTTTCTGATGACAACTCCGGCAGGCTTCATTGTTGCTATGGGCAAACAGCTTTTGATTGAGAGTCATTTTATTGAAACCGGGGATGCTTTCATCGAGCGGCGGCACGTTTGCGGGCGGATCGGGGGGGGGGCGTGAAGGATCACGTCAGCGAGCCAAACGCCACGGAGAATGGCATGAGAATTCATGCCGTCTGAATTACCAATGAGAAACGTGCCCTGGGTCAGCAAGCCGCCTCGATGCGATTTTTCATCCACTGGGACCTTTCGGAATTCTTCACCTCTCACGCCCCTGAGTTTGTAGAACCCAGCTAATGTCTGGTTCACGAAAACATGATCCGCCTGCAGCAAGTTCAATGCGGAAGAACCATTCCGAAAGACGTCGTTAACGGCTTCGTAGGTTTCCTTATGCATCAGTTCCTTGATCGTATCCTTGAACTTGGGGTAGTAGTTCCGATCAACGGCGACGTTACCCAGTTGAGAGGTTTGCAACCATTGGTCGGCAAAACGTTCCACCCACCTCCTCGATTTCTCATCCTTCAACATTCGCTTCACTTGAGACTCGAGTTCCGGTTGTAGGATTAGGCTCCCTTCGGCAGCGGACTTGAGCAAGGGCTCATCGGGAACCGAACACCACAAGAAAAAAGCGAGTCGCTCAGCCAGTTTGAAACTCGCAGCTTCTTTACCCCCAAGATTCCCCGAAAGCCCGAGATAAAAGAACTTGGGCGAACACAAGATTTCCTTGTAAGCGCTCAGAAGGGCGAGGGCAGGAGGTTCCTCTTTGGCATTACGGTCATAAACCTGCTGATACTTTTTGAGTTCCGCCTTGGTGGGCGTTCTCCGAAAGGCTTTCGTGACGAAGGAAGAAATCTTCCGGGCAACCTGTTGGTTAACTTCAGATTCCCCGAGGTCATGAGGAATCAAAGTCTTCACCAATTCCGTATTCACGTTGCCCCGGTACTCCAAGGCTTCGAGGTAGAGATTCTGCGCCCCCCGGTTCGTGATTCGGAGAAAAAACGGTCGGTCGCCTTTCGTAAACTCATCGGTCAAGTCTTCCGGGTAGGATTCCAAAATATAATCCCGGACCTCGTCGCCTTCTGCGATATCGATGGTCCCCATCCGACAGGTGGTTAACCGGGTATCGACGTCCGAACGCTGGAAACACATGGCAACCTCGACCCCTCCGCGAGTGCCCGCCTTCGCCACTAGTGATGTTTGGGATTTGCACTTGGAAATCGAAGTTACGTTCAGATCAAGGTATCCCCCTTTCTCGATCACTATCCCACTCCCCGCACGGGATACTTTGGCGAGGACGGGCGGGATTTTCTTTTTTTCGGAAGTGTATTTCACCGGCGGATCAACGTCCAGGTTGGCGATGTCGGCAGAGTTGACAAAAGCTTCGAAAACCGCGATTTCCTTCATTCGTTTGATGATGGTCATTACGGCGTCAAGGTATGATTCCAAGTGGGGGCTACTGATCATGAGCAACCGGGAATTGTTTTTTAACCCGGTTTCGTGACTCGTCCCCTCTTCCGGGAGCATATTCATCTCTTTCTGAACGGGAAACTGCAGAAGATCTTCCAGAGCATATTGCAATTCATAACGGGTCAGTCGCCGAACCGTACCGCGTTTCTTCGTGGAGCCATGGAGCTTCGCTTTTTTGAATTCCGCATCCATCCAGCGAGTCATCAAGTCACGTTCGGCTCCGCTAGGTTGCGCTTTCTTTTCAGGGGGCATTTCACCGGTATTAAATGCTTCCCGAACGTCTTCCCATTGATCGAAGCTTCTACCCATCACCACATCCGGATCAATGTTATCCAGCCGCATGTCTCCTTTTTGCTTTTCCGGACCATGGCACTCCACACAGTACTTCTTCAGCAGTGGCTTCACATTTTGCTGAAAGCCTTCCAAATCCGACTTTATATCTGCACCTCCCAAACTGAATGCACCAGCGACTAGCACCGCAACCAATTCGATACTGATCCCTAAATCAGCCTGAGCAGCGATATTCCATTTCCGTTGCGCTTTCATTCCTGAGAGAACTCTACCACACCATCCTGATTCAGAGAAGTTCAGAGGATCTCCACTTCAATCCCACCCGCTCC
>CAWVZQ010000316.1:0-3934 GCA_963934405.1 uncultured Opitutales bacterium
TTGGGAACGAGAACCGTTATTTATTCAAAGTTCCTTGATTTTGATATTACGGAATTGGATGAGTGCAGAGGCGGAACTCCATGTCTTGTTCTTCTCGTTGTAACCACCATGGTGCTGCAGCACGATGGGTCCCTTTGGGCCGACTCCCGGCATCTTGGATTGATCGAGCACGGTCTTGTCGTTCAGAATGATGGTTACGGTCTCTCCTTTCATGGTGATTTCCATTTCGTTCCATTCTCCAACAGGTTTGTCGGCGTTCAGCTTGGGGAGGGCTCCCTTCCGGATAGCTGGGTTCTTGCTTCCGTGAAAGCTCCATAGTTGACCCGACCCGCAAGGCCAGCACCATAGGTTGACTTGCGACTTGCCCGAGCCTCGCACAAAGATTCCGGAATCCGCGTTCTTCACCGGTTTGTTGCCTATGGCGTTACCGTCGGCATCGAATAGCTTTGCGTTGTAGGCCGTGCCCGCAGTTCGCTTGAAGCGCCAGTCGATGCGCAACACGTAGTTCTCGAAGCTTTTCTCAGTGGTCAGGTTGCCGCCCTTGGCCTCGTAGTCGATTACCCCGTCGATCACCTTCCATGCATGGTCGCCCGATGGCGTCTTCCAGCCCTTGAGGTTCTTGCCGTTGAACAGGCTGACAAATCCCTTGTCCTTCTTGGCGAAGATCGGCGGGGTTGTGAAGATAATGATCGAGAGGGCTACCGCGATAATGGAGAGTAAGGTTTTCATGGGGTTTTGTTTGGTCGCAGGAATTATTTCAATTTAGCCAAGCCTCTGTCACAGGCCAGTCGGACATGGGATTCGTTGTTGGAGGTACGGCTTTTCTTCAAGTTTTGGTAAAGCTTGGCAGCTTCCTTTTTCTTGCCCGCTGCGGCCAGTGCCTCGGCTAACTGGAGGCAGTAACCGGTTGCCTTGATTCGACCCCAGCCTTCTTCCTTTGCCGCGGCGTCCAGCAGGAACTGCACGTCTTCCGTGGAAGCGATCCGCACCAAGCTCCAGAGGCCGGCCAATCGGATTTCCAAGTCTTTCTCCTTGGACGCCGAACGGAATACCTTGACGGACTTTTCGTCACGTAGAAAACCAAGCCCCTGCAAAACGGTCAGGCGAGGGGCTCCCTTGGCCTTCGGATAGGCCTTGCGGAAATGATCCGTGGTGCTGGGGCCGATCGCTTCCAATGCTTGGGCGGAGTACTCATAGAGGTGTTCGTCTCCATCGGTCAGAAAGGAGGCGATGGCGTTAGCTTGCTCGTTTCCAGCGCATATCTGTAGCTGGCGCAGGATGAAGCCCTTGACCGCCTTGGGTCGATCGTCGGCAAGGGTGCCGGCGAGGGCCTTGGCGAAGGCTTTTTGTTGCTTTGCTTTGGCTGGTCCACCGACTCGGATAGCGGTGGCATGGAGGGCGTGGCGCGCCTGTACGTCGTTTCCCTTACCGGGTTCGACGAGCAGGTCGGCGAGTTCTCGAAGTGTTTTTTCACCGCCGTCCAGAATTTGGCCGACGGCCTTTTCGCAGGCTTCCTTGTCGATGGCGCTAAGTATGCCTCCGCTTGCAGGTGTGGGAAAGGCTTGGATAATGTCTTTGGCGTTCATTTGATAATGTCTCCTTTTATTTTCTGCTGGGGCTTATAGGCGCCAAGGGGCGCTCATCGGTGGGTGAAGGAACCGGTTCGCTTCCTCGTCGTTGACGAATACTTCCTTGTCGGGGTCGTAGTTCAGCTTGCGTCCAAGCCTGATGGCTAAGTTCGCCAAGTGCAGGATGCAGGCGGCTCGATGGGCTGCTTCGGCATGCCCGCCCGCCTTCTTTCGTTGCTTTACGGCTTCCCCGAAAGAAAGCAAAGGCTCTGGATCCGGCATGGCCTTGATCTTTTCCTGATCCTCAGGTGATAGGTCGTTCATGCTGACGTCGCGGATCGGCGCTTGGTCGTATTTTGGACCCCATTCGGTGCTTTCCATTACAAAGCGGAAACCATCGGCGTATTTCAGTTCCACCCATGCCCACATACCCGTAACCTCCGGGTGAGCAGGGGGAGCGAATGGTGTAATTTCCACGGCGCTGGTGTAGTCCTTTGCGTAAGTCCACTGCTCGGGGTCGAAGTGATGTTGACCCATGTCGCACATCCCTCCACCCTCGTAATCCCAGTATCCGCGGTGGGTGCCTCCTGTACGCCGGCCTTCGTACGGCTTCCATGGTGAAGGGCCGCAATAGAGATCCCAGTCGAGTTCGTCCGGAATCGTTTGGGGCGGAATTCCCGGTCGACCGCTCCATTGCCTGATCTTAAGCCCACCTCTTTTCATACGCACCGCTTCGCAGTTCTTGAGAAGTCCGCTCGCCATAATCTTGTGCTTGTCTATGGAACCTCGGTCGCGACTTCTCCCGAAACGTCCGAATGTGCCGATCTGAAACACGCGATCATAGCGTTCAAAGGTATTCACGACGGCTCGCCCCTCAGCGATGAAACGCGTCATGGGCTTTTCGCAAAGGACGTCCTTTCCCGCTTCAGCGGCCGCGATTGAAATGCTTGCATGCCAGTGGGGTGGGGTGGCGATGGAGACGACGTCGATGTCGTCTCGCTCCAGAAGGCGCCTGAAGTCTTGGTACGCTTTCGCCTTTCCTTTGTTGCGTGAGTCAGCGAAGCGTTGAGCTTTTCGGATGTCGACGTCACAGGCTGCCAAAAGCTCGACATTCAGATCCTTGCACATGCCCGAGTAAGTGCCAGGTCCTCGCCCGCCGCAACCGATGAGGGCACCACCCAATTTTTCGGATGGTGGAACTTCCGGAGCTCCAAGAACGTTACGAGGCACAATGGTAAAAGCCGTTGCTCCAGTGGCGGAGGCCGCGAGGAAGTCGCGACGGGTGGTCTTAGCTAGAATCTTCTTCATGTAATATTCCTTGTTTTGTTTTGAGAAAAGTTTAGCTCTTTTGGCGTAGGGGCCCTGAGCGGTTATGGGAGTTCAAATCGACTTTTGCGGTGTCTGCAACGTTCAACCATACATGGACATGTGGAGCTCCCCGGTAATGCCAGACGAAGGATGGGCCTTCGAGACGCCAATTGTCCCAGATGCCGTCGTTGCCCAGATCGTCTTTTTTGTAAAAAGTGAGGTGGCATGCATCCAATCCGCCTTGTTTTTTGAGGGCATTTAATGCTTCTTCACGATCTCTTAGGCGATATGGCTCCAGTAAGGAAAGGAGTACTTTCTGGGCCTGCTCCTTTTGATCACTGGAACAGGATTCAATGGCAATGCCGTCTATTGCGTCGTCTTTTGAGCGAAAACCGATGTCGGATTCCTCCGGTGCCTTGGGGCGCATGGCTTTCTCTCTTTGCTTGCCATCTAGCATCTCGAACAAATCGTTGGCTGCTACTGCTTGGTGCCAGAACACGTTGTTTGGATGTGCAGCTTTTTCGTAGTAACCACTGGCCGCATGGCCGTAAACAATTGGACCGCCAAAGGCCATGTGGTCTGCTGAATCATCGTCGCATCGTACCGTGCCATGTCTGCCCGTAAGAACGAATTCGTAGTTTTCCCCATCGGTTCCGGGATCCCCGAAGATGGCGATTCCTTGTTTTTTACCGAACCCACCCATATCGTCCTTGAACTGCCTGTCGAATCGATCCACCCAGTCGGGATTTACCAGCCCTTCCCACGTCTTTCGGATAAGGAGCTGTTGTTCCTTCGTGTAGAAATCGCTTGTGAGAGCGTGATTTGTGATACGCCAATTGTTGGAGACATGGGTTCGGAGCAACCCGTTTTTCTTATCCCTGTGGTCCCAAGGAAAGCAAAGTACCTTTTTTTGACTGTCGCTTAAGGACGCATGCAGAAGCTTCACGTAGCTCTCCGATGTTTTCCCATTGGGAGCTAACTGTTTTGCTGATAGCTCCGGAACAGCAGCGAGCGAGGCCGTCGCAATAGCTGTATTGGAAAGAAAGTCGCGACGTGTG
>CAWVZQ010000317.1:0-3916 GCA_963934405.1 uncultured Opitutales bacterium
CGAATCTTCATCCGGGAGAAACTGTTACTTTGGATTGGGTTCAGCGATTACCTGAGAGTTACCAAGGCACATTTTATGTTCTCGCCGAAAACAACGGTAATGTCAGGTCGAGCAATTCTCCAACGGTCACAATTCTTTCAACTTCCAAGGGCATGACCTCTGTTGCCTCCACGAACACAACCATTTTAAGTGATGCGCCTTCATCATCCGCTGATGGCAAAGCCATTGCATACGAATCTATTGTCGGAGGTATTTCGCAGCTTTTTTTAAAGCGAGAGAACGATCCCCCGATTCAGATAACACAAGGAAATGCAGGGTCATATTCGCCTTCGGTTAGTGGTGATGGAGAGTATGTTGCTTTTCACTCCTATGCATCCAACTTAGCCATAGGTGACAATAATGGAATGGCAGATGTTTTTACTTACGATTCCTTGCTGAATCGAATTTCCCGTGTATCGAAATCGAGTACCGGAGGAGACTCAAACGGAGGGTCTTTTTACCCTTCAATTGACTATAATGGATCCAAGATTGTTTTTGAATCTCTTGCCAGCAACTTGGGAGAAGACCCAAATCCATTGATTTCCGATATTTTTATTTACGATTCACAAAAGGAAACATCGCAATGCATTACCTATCCTAATGCATCGGGCGTATCTACTGGGAGTTATCAGCCGAGCATTAGCTTCAATGGCAAACGCGTTGCCTTTTTTTCGCATTCTTCCAATCTTATTAGTTTGGGTTTCCCCGAAGACAATAACGGCTATTCCGATGTTTTCTTGTGGGAGGATGACGACAACAAAACCTGTCGATTAAGTCGTACGGTCTCGCTCTACAAAGAGGTGCTTGGAGGGCATAGTTCCGAACCCGAAATCAGCGGAGACGGAAAATATGTAGCTTTTCAATCCAGAGGCCGTAATTTGGTTTCCGGAAAGGGAGTCGTTTCGGTGACTGTTACTGATTCTGGCGCAGGTTATTCCATTCCCCCCACTGTTACAATTACCGACAGTCTAGGTCCTGGTTTCGGTGCAACTGCTTTTGCGAATATCAATTCAAACGGTGAAGTTACCTCTATCACCCTCAGCAATCCCGGCGCAGGCTTCATCCAGCCGATGGTTTCAATTGTGCAAAGCCCTTTGGGCCTGAGTGCTTTGCCTCGAGAGGCAAACGCCACAGCCAATCTATCTCATGAGGAAGGAGATGTTTACCTTGTTGATGTCGACAAGATCATTCGTTTCGACGAAGGGAATTTTACGGATGTAGCCGATGCCGTTGTTCGCATTAGCGAAACCGCCGATGGTCTTGGCGGTAATTCATATAGTCGTCAACCAACCATTAACTTTGACGGGTCACTGGTCGCATACAGAACTCAGGCATCTAGCTTCTTGGATGGCAATATTACTCGCGTGGACGGTAAAACCTTTTATAACAACCAAGGTGATAGAGCGACCGCATCACTAATTCTTGGCGGAAGCATTACGGAAATTGAAGTGGCCGATGCCGGACTGGGTTACGAAGATGGCTTTCTAAGAATTTTTGATTCTTCCGGCAGTGGCTTAGGAGCTTCGGCGACTTATGTCGTTGATGGGGCTGGCAGAATCGTAAATGTTTCTATTCTTGACGCTGGTACCGGATACAATCCGAACACTACGCAGATTTCAGTGGATAATCCACGCAACGGTATTGGTTTTCAAGCCGGTGCCATTCGCCATTCGGGTTCTGTGTTGCAAGTGCAGTTAAATAATACCGGTCTCGGCTATCCAAAGACCTTAGAGAATAAGCTACCCAGTGACTTCATAGTTCGGATTGATGGAGACGGGTCAAACGCTCTTATGAACAAAGAGTTGGTCCGGGTTGGAGAAACAGGCGAACTATTGTTTATTCAGAAAGCGACAATTGCACTTGTCAACATTAACGCCCTGCAAAGCGAAACCCTAATCATTTCTGACCGCAGTCAATCCCTCACCATCACCTTTGATCAAACGGCTAATGTCGTCGGTTGGGATCCTGCAAGCAAGAAAATTGGCGGCTTTAATACAGGTACTTCACCCGCGATCATTTTAGGCCATGTTGTTACGGCGATACAATCCCAGTGGGGAGTCAACTCGGATTCATTCAGTGGTGTTGTTGCCACCCTTAGTGGCAGCACCTTGGAATTGGAAGCCATAACAGGTCGTTTTGTTAGTAGCAACACCAGTGCTTTATCAGTGGTTCTTGGCAGCAACCTTCTTACTCGCGGTACGGGTTATGAGTTCGGTGCGGTTTCCATTGGGCCCGATCCTGTCATTTATGGCTACTCCGAAATTTCAGAAGATTTCACTACAGACACTGTAAGTTCTGACATTTATCTTTTCCATCGCGGCGCCGAAAATGGAACAGGTCGCAAGAACGAGCGAGTTAGCGTAAGCTCCTTTGGTTATCCCGTTCGTTCTTTCGGTGAACCCTCCTCGCCGGCGAGCGTATCCCCGTCAATAAGCGCAAATGGTAGATATGTCTTTTTTAGTACTGATGCAAATGGATTAGGCGGCATAGCCTTTGGCATCAACAATCAATCCGCTACTGATGGCAATGGACTTCGCGATGTATATGTTCGTGACAGAAAGGCCTCCATTGTCCTGCCACATCCATACTCCATAACCGCAGCAATGTCACGAGCGGACATAACAATGCATTATCCCAATGCGGCAATCAACCATCCATTTTCCCTGCAAAGCTCAATACCGGTCGTAGTACAAGCGAACATTAGCAGGGGCGATATAAGCCGCGTTCAACTTTTTGTAGACGGAAACAATGTCGGGAACATGACAGAGTTCACCAACCTCAATAGCGGCCGATTTACTTTTCGTTGGAATGCGACAGTTCCAGGCAAACGCATTTTTGCTGCCGTAGCGTTCGATGCTGCTGGTGTTGCAGTTGGAGAAACTCAACCAGTAGAAATCGACATTAAGTCATTTTCGGGCTCTCGCCCTCCTACTGCAACCTTGAAGGCTATACCTGCTTATGCATCCAATGGAGTTACCTCCCACTCAACAATCATGTTACAAGCAGAGGGTATTGACTCGGATGGCGATTTCGTCGGCATGCAATTTTTTGTGGATGGAAATATCACCGGCACGGAAATTCGTCGAAACTCCAACAGTGCATCATCTTCCGTTGTTTACTCGACTCGGTGGGATTTGCAAGATTCCGGGATGCATTCGGTTTTTGCGATAGGAAGAGACAATAGCGGTAATTACGTTGCCACTGGGATTGAATCGATTACATCGACCGGCGGCACAGGAATTGCACCTACAATTGATTTGCATCCGTTACCTTCAAGTGCGTCTCAAGATGATTCTATCAGAATAATTGCCGATGCCAATGATTCGGACGGCGAGATTACTAGTGTAGAATTCTTTTTGGACGGAGCGTCTCTAGGGGTGGACACGGTATCTGCTTATGCAGCCAATTGGAATCTCAATGCTTTTACCCAAACTGGTGTTCACGATATTTATGCAGTTGCGAGAGATGATGATGGCAACTACGTCACCTCTCCAATTTCTAAGGTTTCTGTCGGGCGCGAGTTGGACACGTCAATCCACTTAATTGCTCCCTCGCCAGAGCTAGAGGTCTCCGAAGGCAGCCCTTTTCATTTTGTTGCCGAAGTGAACAATGCCGAAAATAATGTTAGGAACATTAGGCTTCTGATCAATAGCCAGATAGTTGATACGATTGGTGATGCCAATCAGAGTACCAACAACCGATTTATGCTGACATGGGCGAATACCGTTGAGGGTAATCACACAGTACACATAGAGGTTGCCGACCAATTTAACAATTCTGTGGCTTTGTCGAGTGCCAATGTGATCGTCAAACCGAGTATTCCGCACTTGAACATACCAAACGCGTTTTTCAGATACCCTGAATTTGAACAAAATGG
>CAWVZQ010000318.1:0-3894 GCA_963934405.1 uncultured Opitutales bacterium
CGGGGAAGATGACGATGTCAGTGGCCGGCAAGCAAGTTGCCGCGGCCGACGCCAAGGGCAAGCTCACACAGCCGGGCGATGGTCTTCAGGTCGGCAATGACCTGGTCAAGCCCGTCGGCAAGTACACCGCCACCAAGTTTCCTGGTACGATCACCAAACTCAGCCTGCAGTTTGATTAGGCTCAATTTGCCGCTTTTGCTTTACACTAACTGTGCTGACCTCGACATCGCTGTCGGTTATCTCGAAATCACGCTCTGCATCTAGTGGAACAAGTCTTGGCCTTCCCACAATGTCCCCAGCCTGATTCGCAAGCCTAAGGGCAAGGATTAATTTCCTGTTGAAGGATGGTCTCGGCTTTAATGACATACCGATAAAATTCAATCATATCATTGACCTTTTAAAAACGATCATGAAGTTTTTGCTATAGATGAAATTAATTTTTATGTCCTTTGCTGTTTTCTTGAGTATTGCGGTGTTTGTTTTTGCGGAAAATGAGGTGGATGAAAAAAAAGAACATTTGTCTCCAGATCCGCGGCAGCAACATCTGTCGGATGCCGTATGGATGAAGGAACTGGTCAAGGAAGACGGTATCTACCGTGATAAACTTTCCATTGTAACCTCCAGACGTAGTGGGGAAAAACGTTTACTTGCGCATACAGGTTGGGTGAAGCAGGAAGTCAGGCAGTTCATCAGTCGTGAGGGGGCTACCTATGTTTACAAGGACATGAGGGTTGTCCTGGGGGAAATGACCCTTGGGAAACGACAGGGTCTGTGGTCGGAATGGAATGAAGACGGACGCAAGATTTCCGAGGGCAATTACAGGGATAACATCAAGCAGGGTCTGTGGACCTTCTGGATCGAGGAAACCTGCTGGAAGACATCAGGGCAAATGGTTGAGGGAAAACGTCAGGGCCTGTGGACGGAATGGTCTCAAGATGGATCCAAAACGGCGGAGGGGCCTTACCTGAACAACCAAAAGGAAGGCCTGTGGACCTATCATAATTTGCACGGCGTTGAAGAATTAAGGCAAACGGTGCAAATGGTTGCAGGGGAACGCCAGGGGTTGGAGACAAAGTTATGGAACGGTCGCAAAATTGAGGAGGGGCATTATAAGGACAACGAGAGGGAAGGTCTTTGGACGACATGGAACCAAGAAGGTCAAAAGGGGGAGGCACGGCACTATTTAAAGGGTGTGTTGGACGGTCCTGTCGCCAAGTGGCACAAAAATGGACAGAAGGCTTCGGAAGGCCATTACAAGAACGGAAAGCTTTGGTCCCTGGTCGGCTGGAACCCGGATGGCAAAAAAAACGAAACCAACCTAGTGGACGGGAACGGCATCGTGATCGTCCCGGATTGGCAAGAGCATCGGAAATACCTGTACAAGGACGGTAAAGAGGACGGTGGCTACAAGGATGGCAAACTTGTCATGAAAAAAGTTTATGAGATGCCCGCTGGCGGTGATGAAATAGTCCCCCGCCCGCCAGTCGTCAAAGTCATCAGGGACGAAAGCATGGGGGAGCCGATCAAGCTCCAACTTTCCGAGATAACAAAACACGCCTACACGGTTGGCTATGGCAAAGGCAAGGAATCCGGGTTTCCCGGTGGAGCCAATCCCGGAACGGTCCGCTTCATTCGCCTTGAGTACACCGGCGGGGATTGGGATCAGAATTTCGGCATAGGAGGGGACCAAAACCTTCTCATGGAGTACCACATGCGTACTGGTCGCAAGGTCGCTAGAATGACCGAGTCTCGCAGGATCATGCAGCTCAAGAACTTCCCTGTCGGCAAGGGCCCGCCCATGGTCTATATGACCGGTCAACGCAATATCACAGTCACCAAAAATGAAGTCGAAATACTCAGGGAATACCTTATTGGGAATCACGGCATGATTTTTGCAGATAATGGGGGGAGTTTAAACTGGCATGGTCAGTTCTTTAACTTGATGAAGCGCCTCCTTCCGACGGTGAGACCCGTAAAGGTCCCCTTGGATCACCCGATCCACCAAGTTCCCTACCGCATCCCTTTTCTTCCATATGTAGCACCTCACGGGGGAAAGGATGCCTATGAATGGGTTGTCGATAATCGCCTTGTCGCTTATTACCATCCCGGTGATATCGGAGATGCATGGGCCGATGGTCACGCCGGGGTTGCCCAACAGATTACGGAACTTTGTTATCAGCTTGGGACCAATGTCATTTTTTATGCCCATGCCAAATACTACAAATGGGACTTCCCCTCCGGAAAATCAACGGCAGTTGGCTTGAGCCCCTCAAGGAAAGCCACCACTCGCCCAGTCAAAAAAGTTGGCATTGCACCTGGTAAAGTATCCCCTGAGGTCTCCACTCCAACATCTCCTTTTTCATCTCCCACGGACAACCTGCTAGACGACCTTCTTGATAATCCCAAGTAAGTGTCTTGAATATTAAATTAAGGGGATGAACTTACTAAGATGATGAAAACAGTCTACCTTGCGAATCATCTATTATTTCCTCTATTTACTCTTCTGACCGCTGGATTTCACGCCCAAGCTGGTGAACCGATCCGAGTCTGGCCTGGGGAGGCGCCTGACGAGCCTACTGGGATCGAGTCAAAGAAAGCAAAGGCGGTAACAGGTTCCGATGGGGTCATCCGAATTCCCTATGTCGACACCCCCGAACTTTTCTATTTTCCGGCACCCCCAGACAAGTCTACCGGTACTTGCATCATTGTTTGCCCCGGCGGTGGCTATGGCAAGCTGGCTTGGAATAAGGAAGGCACCGAGATCGCAACCTGGTTGAACACCTTGGGCGTGGAGGCCGTCGTCCTCAAGTACCGAGTGCCGCGCCGCGACCGCGAAAAGCCACACCCTTGGCCTCTGCAGGACCTGCAGAGGTCCATTCGCATAGTCCGCTCGAAGGCGGTAGATTGGAAGATCGACGTCGACCGCGTGGGCGTCATGGGATTTAGCGCCGGAGGACACCTCTGCACCATGGCCTCCTCCTATTACGGCGAACAATCCTATAAGCCGATCGATGTCATCGACAAGCTCGACGCACGGCCCAGTTTCGTGGGCTTGATCTACCCCGCTTACCTAGGCAATGCCCGGCAGGATTCCACCAAGCTCGATCCGTTGATCAAGATAGACGCCAAGACACCATCGACTTTCATTGCCATCACTCATGACGACAGTGACCGGGCCATTTTCGCCGCTCTCTACTACGCCGAGCTCAAGCGCCATCGGGTGTCTGCGGAACTCCACGTTTACAGCGCGGGAGGGCATGGTTACGGTCTCCGCGCCAGCGCCAACCCGGTCTCCACCTGGCCGGCTCGCATGGAAGACTGGTTGCGGTCTAGCGGTTGGCTGAAGAAATAATGTGAAGCTGACCCCGTTCCATTTGGCCGTCCAAGTGCGCGACATTGAAGAGGCACGTGATTTCTATGGCCGCAAGATGGGTTTCCCCGAGGGCAGGAGCGACGAGGCATGGATTGATTTCGACATGTTTGGTCACCAGTTTGTCACCCACCTCAATCCGCAAATCGGGAAAGAGGGTAAAGTGGCCGCAATCGCCAACCCAGTCGACGGGCATGCCGTTCCCGTCCCCCATTTCGGGGTGGTGCTTGCTTTCGAGGACTGGGAATTGTTGGCGGAAAGAGTGAAGGAGTTTATTCCGGAATTCATCATCGATCCCTATGTTCGTTTCCAGGGGCAAGCGGGAGAGCAAGGCACCATGTTTTTTTGCGATCCCTCGGGCAATGCTCTCGAATTCAAGGGGTTTCACGACATCGAGTCGGAACTGTTTGCAACATAATCCTCAGAACGGTTCCCTTTCGATAGAGAACTAAAGCCCCCTTTTTGACATCGATGATTTCCCAGTCCCCCAACCTGACCTGCGAGCAAGCTTGCAAGGTCGTCCA
>CAWVZQ010000319.1:0-3888 GCA_963934405.1 uncultured Opitutales bacterium
GTAACTGTCTTTCCGTTCGAGATCCCGTTCACCGAAATCGTCGCGGTGCCGTTCTTGTCGGCTTGATAATCGAGGGTCAGTACGTTCCCCGTGATCGTCGCGGTCACGAGACCGGGGTTGTTGTTGGACTCCAACGCCTTCGTGATGGACGCGTTGTTGTCGTCCACGTCGTTGAACACGCTCGCCAAGTTGATCGTCGCGTTGGCGGCGTCCTCGTCCGCAGATAGGTCGGAGATCCCGTTGACGACGACGGGACCGTCGTCCACCGCGGTCACCGTCAGGTTCACCGTCATGGCGTCGGTCAGGTTGCCGTCCGAAACCTGGACGACGAAACTGTCGCTCCCGTTGAAGTTCACGGCGGGAACATAGGTGAAAGTCGCGGGGGAAACTCCCGTACCTGAGACCGTAGCCGTACCGTTGCTCGCGGCCGACGAAACGCTCCAGGTCAGAATGTCGCCGACGTCCGCGTCGGTCGCGTTTAGGTCGGTTGCATTCCAGGTGGTGCTCCCTCCCTCGGACAAGGTCCGGAGCAGCGGTCCCGAGCCCTGCGTGATCACGGGCGCATCGTTCAAGTTGGTTACTCCAATCGCAAAAACTTTTTCCACGCTTTCATTGTGCTCGTCGGTGGCTTTGATGCGTATGCTGAGCGTAGCGTTGGCTTCGTAATCCAAAATCGCAGTCGTGACGAGCCTGTTGGGGACGTCAGGAGTAAAGTGGGCGTGGGCGCTGAACAGGTTGTTGGTTTCACCGATCATGCGCAGGGTATGTTCTCCAAGGGGAGCCGGATTGAGAACCACCTGGCCCAATTGAGTAGCACCGAGCACGGAATTGCTGGCACCCTCTATGAAATCGAAGGTGGTGGGTGTTCCGGGCGAAAAGTGGACGATGAAACGATCCGGATCGCCATTTTGGGAATTGCCGGAGGTCTTCCAGACGCCCGTGTCGAAGATCGTGGCGGAACCTAGCTTCAGGATGACGCGATCTCCCGCAAGTCCGGTGTTTAGGTCAAGGATCAGGGTGCCTCCGATTTCGCCGATCACAAGATCCTTGAACCATTGCTTGGGAGGTCCCTGCACGTCAAAGGGCAAGTTGAAGTCGATACTCATGTCTTGGGATGCGGAGCCCGGTCCGTCGAGAATTTCGAAGAGGTGGTTATGGGTGGAACCGTTGCCCTCTATTAGGGAGAACCCATGCATGTCGCCCTCATCCGCATCGGTGGCGTTGAACTCGCCCAAAAAGATGCCGGCGGGAAGGTTCTCGGCCACGGAGGTGCCGTTGAGGTCGATGGCGGTTGGGACGTCGTTGCCGTTTGTCACGTTTACGATGAAGACTTTCTCGAGGCTGGCGTTGTGCTCGTCTGTGGCACGGACGCGAATGCTAAGACTGGCGATGGCCTCGTGATTGAAGTTCGCCTTCGTGACAAGGGTTCCGTTGCCATCAATCGTAAAGAGGCTGTTGTGCTGTGATCCATTGCCGTCGGCAAAAGTAAATGTGTGCGTGTCATTCGCATCAGGATCGGTGGCGTTGAACTCGCCCACGAAGGTGCCGGGGGCTTGGTTCTCAGCCACGCTGGAAGGCGACAAGGCCAAAGCCGTCGGTGGGTTGTTTGGAGGAGTCGGCCCTTTGAGGGTGGGATAACTATTATCAACTACATTCCAAATGCCGGTTGACCAACCTGCATTGGTAAAGGTCGCCGCCGTCTTCATCTCCGAAGTGGTTTTACCAACCCCACCATCACTGGAGGTTTTACCACTCGTTTCCTTATCCCAGAACGAGTTCTCCACCGTAACTGCATAATCCTTGCCTACAAGCCCCCCCACGATGGCGGACGTTCCCACGACGCCCGTGCTGTAACTTTTTTGTATCAAGGTGTTATTCCCACCACTTGCATACCCGGCGCCCAATAATCCACCCTGGAACCAATCATTCGAAATCGCACTCGCCGTGCTGTAGCAGTTACTGATCGTCGTACCGTAAGACAGTCCAACCAGACCTCCCACGAACCAATCCGATGCCGTTGCGCTGCCCGTGCTGTAACAGCCCGTTATCGTCGACGTAAACGCCCTGCCCAAAAGTCCTCCCACAGCTTCATTGCCATTTATACTCACATTTGTGAGCCCCAAGTCCTTGATAACCGCATTCATCGTTTGGCCAAACATGCCCACGGCATCCGTTGCAGGGCGATCGATCGTCAATCCGTCTATCACGTGCCCGCCACCATCATAGGTGCCGGTAAAACTAGGTGACCCGCCAATGGGCGCAATCCCAGAGCCACCATTCCAGCCAGTGGTCGCTGATGCATTAATATCCGCCGTCTGTACAAAGAACTTTCCATTCCAAGCGCTGCTCGTCTGAGACAACCAGTTCAAGTTGTCAATTGTAGCTATCAAATACGGATCCGACTCCGTACCCGTGCCCTGCGGAGTCACCGGGGTGGGGTCCTGCAATATACTGCCCCCGCTCGACGGATTTGCCGCAACCGCGTTGCCTGCAAGATCAGTACCCGAAGATAACGTCCAAGTTTGCTGCCCTCCGGGCCCATTGGTCGTCGTCCAGGAGTAGGTGTACGACCATTTGTTCACCCTTGTCATGTTCTGGTCCTGAACGTTGGCGACGCCACTGCCTGAAATCCGCATTGGGTGGGAATCGGACACGGCTTCCTCGAAAGTTGCGGTGATCGTCACAACGTCGCCCCCCTTGACGGAGTTCGCCGCTACCCCTGAAACAGTGTACGACAATGCCGCTGTTGGCGAGGTGACGTCGTTGGTATAGGTAAACTGCGTCGCACCCAACGGACTGTTTGGATTGGTGGCCGTAACCGTAATAACCGCAGTTCCCTCCCCGGCATGGGCAATCGTTAGCGTAGCTGTCGTTTCATTACCATTTGTCGAGATTTCCCCCACGGACACCGTCGCCACGTTGATATGAGATGAAGTGGCAGCAATCACGGTATTCCCTCCATCTGAATCCGTTGCCGTAATCCCTATGTACCGATTATTGCTCGAACTGGTGAGAATGTCCGAAACAGAGGAAATAACAGTCGGCAAGTCATAAACAACCGCACTCCCATTTTCCCAACTCAAGAACGGGTACCCACCATGGAGAACCCCGTTCCCATTATCCATCTCCCACACGTCATCTGCGCCATTGGCCGTCTCGAGGACGAAATCCCAACCCATGTAAAGATTTGCCACCTTCATCTCCGAGGTGGTTTTGCCCTCCCCACCTGCACTCGTCGCCTGACCGCTCGTCGCCGTGTTCCAGAACGAATTCTCTATCGTAAGCCCATAATCCTTTCCTACAAGCCCCCCCACGTTGCCGGCGCTGTTCCCATCATAAATCAGTCCAGTGCTGTAACTGTTTTTTATCACCGTGTTATTCGGACCACTTGCATACGCAGCACCCACCAACCCCCCCTGCAACCAGACATCCGAACCCGAACCTATCGATTTAACATTCGCCGTGTTGTAGCAGTTGCTGACCGTTGTTCCATAGGACTGCCCCACGATACCCCCCACCATCCAACCCGTTGAAGTAACACTGCCCGTCACGTAACAACCCGTTATCGTCGAAGAATACGCCCTGCCCACAAGTCCTCCCACAGCTTGCTTGCCCTTTATACTCACGTTCTTAAGTCCAAGGTTCATAATCACCGCATTCGACGTCTGACCAAACATGCCCACGGCATTCGTTGACGAACGATCTATCGTCAATCCGTCTATCAAGTGGCCTCCACCATCATAGGTGCCACTAAAATTAGTTGACCCGCCAATGGTCGCAATTCCTGCCCCATTGTTCAGCAACGACGTCCCCGATGCATTTATATCCGCCGTCTGCAAAAAGTGCTTACTCCACACACTGCTCGTCTGCGACAACCAGTACAGGTTG